>NZ_JBBEGC010000002.1:0-235931 GCF_037401995.1 Saccharothrix sp. CCNWYY140 | reverse complement strand
TTTCGGCTGCACCCGGGGAAATCTGTGGTAGCCCTTCGGGCAGGCCATACGGGGATGACGGAAGAAGCCCAAGTGGGAGGTCTGCTGCGCGAGCTACTTCAAAGCGTCAGCAGCCCTCGCCGTCGACCGAGCAGGCGTTCACGTCCTGGAGCACGGGGACCGGGCGGTCCGCCCACGCCGTCTCCAGCGCCTTGGCAAACAGCTCGACCGGCTGCGCGCCGGAGATGCCGTAACGGCCGTCCACCACGTAGAACGGCACGCCGTTGGCGCCCAACCGTGCCGCCTCGCGCTCGTCCGCGCGGACCGCGTCGAGGTAGGCATCGGACTCCAGCACGCGTCGCACGTCCTCTTCGTCCAGCCCCGCGTCGACTGCGACCTTGGTCAGCGCTTCGGGTGTGAACAGCGAGCGGCCTTCGCCGAAGTGGGCCAGGTACATCGCCTGCAAGACCTGGTGTTCCACGCCGCGCTCACGGGCCAGGTGCAGCACCCGGTGCGCGTCGACCGTGTTGCCGACCTCGCGGTCGGTCACGTAGGCCAGCCCGTCGCCGTGGGCGACGGCCGCGACCTTGTCGTCCAGTCCGACCGCGCTCGGGCCGAGCTTCTTCACCAGCATGTCGGCCAGCGGCTCGGTGTGGTCGCGGTGCGGTTCGAGCTCGAAGGAACGGTGCACGACCTCGACGTCGGCACGGTGTTCGAAGCCCGCAAGGGCCTGTTCGAAGCGGGCGGCGCCGATGTAGCACCACGGGCAGACCAGGTCACTCCAGATTTCGACGCGCACGGGTTTCCTCACGTGGGTACACTTACCGATAGACAGCACTAACTATTCCACAGTACACGGGGGCCATGCGGGTGAAGTACGACGTCTTCGCGAAGGACTGCCCGTCCCGGGGTGCCCTGGACCACCTCACCGGCCGGTGGCCCGTCCTGGTCCTGGCCGGTCTGCGGCAGGGTCCGACCAGGTTCAACGCCCTGCGCCGCCGGGTCGAGGGGGTCAGCGAGAAGATGCTCGCCCAGACCCTCCAGTGCCTGGAGCGCGACGGCTTCGTGCACCGCGAGGTGCTCACCGCCATGCCGCCCAGCGTGACCTACTCCCTCACACCGCTGGGCGAGT
Organism: Saccharothrix sp. CCNWYY140; assembly: GCF_037401995.1. Lineage (NCBI taxonomy): Bacteria > Bacillati > Actinomycetota > Actinomycetes > Pseudonocardiales > Pseudonocardiaceae > Saccharothrix > Saccharothrix sp. CCNWYY140. The sequence goes on along the minus strand of NZ_JBBEGC010000002.1, from coordinate 234,820 downwards.
CCACGGCCGACCACATGCAGACCCTGATCGACCACCTCGAAGCCAACATGCCCGCGGTCATGGCCAACCGGGCCAACGCCCAGCGCTAGGGAACCAGTACCGCCGCCCCGTTGACCCGATCGGCGGCGAGGTCCGCCAGCGCCTCGTCCGCCCGCCCCAACGAGTACTCCGACGTCGACACCGCCAGCCGGTGCGCCCCCGCGAAGGCCAGGAACTCCCGCGCGTCCGCCCGCGTGTTGGCCGTGACGCTGCGCACTTCCTTCTCGTAGAACAGGTGCCGCTGGTAGTCCAGCCGCGGCACATCGCTGAGGTGGATGCCCGCGATCGCCAGCACCCCACCCCGGTCCAGCGCCTCCAACGCCGGCAGCACCAACTCCCCCGCCGGCGCGAACAGCACCGCCGCGTCCAACGGCTCCGGCGGCCGGTCCGCCGCCCCGGACGCCGACACCGCGCCCAACGCCAAAGCCAGCTCACGGGCCGCCGCGCTGCGGGTCATCACATGCACCACCGCCCCTTCGGCCAACGCGACCTGCGCGGCCAGGTGGGCACTCGCGCCGAACCCGTAGATGCCCAACCGGCCACCGGGCGGCAGGGACGTCCGCCGCAGCGCCCGGTAACCGATGATCCCGGCGCACAACAACGGCGCCAGCTCCACGTCCGTGTACCCGTCGGGCAGCGGATGGGCGAAGGCGGCGGGCACGGTGGTGTACTCCGCGTACCCGCCGTCGGCGTCCCAGCCGGTGTACACCGAGGCCGGGCACAGGTTCTCCGCCCCGCGCACGCAGTACCGGCACGTCCCGCACGTCCCCCGCAGCCACGCCACGCCGACCCGGGTGCCCGCCGGCATCGGCCCGGCGACGACCTCGCCCACCACCTCGTGGCCCGGCACGACACCGGGCCGGTGCACCGGCAGGTCACCGGAAGCCACGTGCAGGTCCGTCCGGCACACCCCGCACGCCGTCACCCGGACCAGCACCTCCCCCGGACCGGGTTCCGGCACCGGTTCCTCCGAGGCCGTCACCAGCGGTCCGGGTCGCAGCACCCTCCACGCGCGCATGACCGCCACTGTCTCAGCGCACGGCCTCCAGCGCACGGTTCAGGGCGGTCACGTTCACCCCCGGCTCACCGACGAACCCCCACCCGCGCCCGTCGACGTGCTCGGCGACCAACTGCCGCACCACGTCCTCGCGCAACCCGTTCACCCGAGACACGCGCCGCACCTGCAACTCGGCGTAAGCCGCGCTGATGTGCGGATCCAGCCCGGAGGCCGACGCCGTGACAGCGTCCTGGGGCACCAGGTCCTCGGCCACCCCTTCCCGCTGGGCCACGGCAGCCCGCCGCTGCGCCACCACCACGTCGTAGTCGGCGTTGCGCTCGCCCTTGTTGGACCCGCCGGACGCCGGGAGCGTCGCCAGGGAAGGCCGGGTGTGGAACCACCGGTCCCCTTCCCGGTCCACGGCCACCAACGTCGTGTCCACGGCCTCGGCATTCGCCCTCAACCCGGGCAGCCGCGACACACCCCACACCGCCAACGGGTACAACACACCGGTCAGCACAGTCAGCACGAGCAGCACACGAAGCCCGGCCACCATCTGCTTCACCACGAAGATCACCCGATCCCTGGGACGTGCCGCACAAGCAAGTCGATCAACCAGATCCCCACGAACGGCGTGACAACGCCACCAACCCCGTACACCAGCAGGTTCCGCCGCAACAACGCCGCCGCACCAGTCGGCCGGTACCGCACTCCCCGTAGTGCCAACGGGATAAGCACCACGATGATCACCGCGTTGAACACCACCGCAGACAGGATCGCCGACCGCGGCGAGCCCAGGTGCATGACGTTCAGCCGGTCCAGCTGCGGGTAGATGGCCGCGAACATCGCCGGCAGGATCGCGAAGTACTTGGCCAGGTCGTTGGCCACGCTGAACGTCGTCAGGGCGCCCCGCGTGATCAGCAACTGCTTGCCGACCTCCACGACCTCGATCAGCTTGGTCGGGTCGGAGTCCAGGTCCACCATGTTCCCGGCCTCCTTCGCGGCGGAGGTGCCGGTGTTCATGGCCACGCCCACATCGGCCTGCGCCAGCGCCGGGGCGTCGTTGGTGCCGTCACCGGTCATCGCGACCAACCGCCCGCCCTCCTGCTCTCGCCGGATCAGCGCCAGCTTGTCCTCCGGCGTGGCCTCGGCCAGGTACTCGTCCACCCCGGCTTCGGCCGCGATCGCCTTGGCGGTCAACGGGTTGTCGCCGGTGACCATCACGGTCCGGATGCCCATCGCGCGCAGCTCGGCGAAACGCTCCTTGATGCCCGGCTTCACCACGTCCGACAGCCGGACCACGCCCAGCACCACGTCGTCCTCGGCCACCACCAACGGGGTCCCGCCCGAAGCGGCGATCCCGTCCACGACCCGCCGGACCTCCTCGGACACCGCGAACGCGCTCGCCGCGCCCTTGCGCACCCGCCGTCCGTCCAGGTCGATACCGCTGACCCGGGTCTGCGCGGTGAACGGCACCACCTCGCCGGTCTTCTCGTGGTCCGTGGCCTCGGCCGGGCGGCCGTACTCGGTCACGCACAGCTCCACGATGCTGCGCCCCTCGGGAGTGCCGTCCGCGAGGCTGGCCAGCCGCACGGCGTCGACCAGGACGTCCACGTCGCAGCCGACCGGGATGAACTCGGTGGCACGCCGGTTGCCCCACGTGATGGTGCCGGTCTTGTCCAGCAACAACGTGTCGATGTCCCCGGCCGCCTCGACCGCCTTGCCGGAACTGGCCAGGACGTTGCGCCGCACCAGCCGGTCCATGCCCGCGATGCCGATCGCCGAGAGCAGAGCGCCGATCGTGGTCGGGATCAGGCACACCAGCAGCGCGGTCAGCACGACCACCGACTGCTCGCCGCCGGAGTACACCGCGAACGGCTGCAACGCCACCACGGCCAGCAGGAAGATGATCGTCAAGGTGGACAACAGGATCGTCAACGCGATCTCGTTGGGCGTCTTCTGCCGCTTGGCTCCCTCGACGAGTGCGATCATCCGGTCCACAAAGGACTCGCCGGGCCGGGTGGTGATCCGCACGACGATCCGGTCCGACAGCACGGTGGTGCCACCGGTCACCGCCGACCGGTCGCCGCCGGACTCCCGGACCACCGGCGCGGACTCGCCGGTGATCGCCGACTCGTCCACGGTCGCGATGCCCTCGACCACGTCACCGTCGCCGGGGATCGTCTCCCCCGCCTCGACCACCACGAGGTCGCCGACACCCAACTGCGCGCCGGGGACGGTCCGGCCGTCGACGAGCCGAGCCACCGTGTCCTTCTTGGTGCGCCGCAACGACTCCGCCTGCGCCCTGCCGCGTCCCTCGGCGACCGCCTCGGCCAGGTTCGCGAACAGCACGGTGAACCACAGCCACACCGCCACCGCGACCGTGAAGACGCCCGGGTCACCGATCGCGAACACCGTGACCAGCACCGAACCGACCCACACGACGAACATCACCGGGTTGCGGACCTGGTGGCGCGGGTGCAGCTTGCGCAAGGCCTCCGGCACCGCACCGGCCAGCGGCTTCACCGCCGCGGCGACCTCCGGCGGGCGCACTTCCGTCATGGTCACAGCAAAGCCTCCGCGATGGGACCGAGAGCGAGAGCGGGGACGAAGGTCAGCGCCGCGACCAGCACGACCGCCCCGGTGAGCAGACCCGCGAACAACGGGCCGGTGGTGGGCAGCGTGCCCGCCGTCGCCGGCACCTTCCGTTGCGCGGCAAGGGATCCGGCCAGGCACAGCACGGCCACGATCGGCACGAACCGGCCCAGCGCCATGCACACACCCAGCGACGCCTGGAACCAGTCGCTGGTCACCGTGATACCGCCGAACGCACTGCCGTTGTTGTTCGACGCCGACGCGTACGCATAAAGGATCTCCGACAAGCCGTGCGCGCCGGGGTTGTTCAGAACGCCTTGTGTGCTGGGCAGGATCGCCGCGATGCCCGCGCCGACCAGCATCACCGCCGGCATGGCCAGGATCGACACGGCGGCGGCCGTCACCTCGCGCCGCCCCAGCTTCTTGCCCAGGTACTCCGGCGTGCGACCGACCATCAACCCGGCCAGGAACATCGCGATCACGGCCATCATCAGGATGCTGTAGAGGCCGGTGCCGACCCCGCCCGGCGTCATCTCGCCGAACAGCATGTTCAGCAGCGTCCCGCCGCCGCCGAGCCCGGTGTAGCTGTCGTGCAGCGAGTTCACCGCGCCCGTGGACGTGCCCGTGGTGGCGTCGGCGAACAACGCCGAGGACGGCACGCCGAACCGGACTTCCTTGCCCTCCAACGGCCGCAGCCCGTGCGCCTCCGCCGCCCAGATCAACGCGAGCATCGCGCCCCACAGCACGCCCATGACGCCCAGCAGCACGTACCCCTGCCGCCGGTCGCCGACCAGCGTGCCGAACGTGCGGGTCAACGACACCGGGATGAGCAGGATCAGGAAGATCTCGACCAGGTTCGACCAGCCGGACGGGTTCTCGAACGGGTGCGCGGAGTTCGCGTTGAGCACCCCGCCTCCGTTGGTGCCCAGTTCCTTGATCGCCTCCTGGCTCGCGACCGGGGCGGTGGCGACGGTCGTCCCGTCCACGGCGACGCCGGACCGGAAGCTCATCACCACGCCCAGCGCCACCAGCACCACCGCGAACACGAACGCGACCGGCAGCAGGACGCGCGTGACCCCGCGCACCAAGTCCACCCAGAAGTTGCCCAGCCGGTCGGTCCGCTGCCGCACGAACCCCCGGACCAGGGCGACGGCCACGGCCATCCCGACCGCGGCGGACACGAAGTTCTGCACGGTCAGCCCGACCACCTGCACGGTGTGGCCCAGGACGGTCTCGGGCACGTAGGACTGCCAGTTCGTGTTGGTCACGAAGCTGACGGCGGTGTTGAACGCCATCCCGGGGGCCACGTCGCCCCGGCCGAAGTCGAACGGCAGCAGCGACTGGACCCGCTGGAGGACGTACAGCAGCACGACCCCGACGAACGAGAACCCCAACACGCCGTACGCGTAGGTGGTCCACCGCTGCTCGGAATCGGGGTCCACGCGGGCCACCCGGTAGATCGCCCGTTCCACCCGCAGGTGCCCGGTCGAGGTGTAGACGCGGGCGAGGTAGTCGCCGAACGGCCGGTGCACCGCGGCCAGGGCGACGATCAGCAGGCCGACCTGGAGCAGGCCGGCGGTGGTCGAGGACATCAGAACCTCTCCGGCCGGACCAGCGCGACGACCAGGTACCCGATCAGCAGCAGGGCGAGCACGCCGCCGACAGTGTTGGCCACTGTGCCGGTCACAGCTTCTCCAGCCCGCGCACGCCCAGCGCCAGCAGCCCGAAAACCCCGATCAGCAGCACCGCGTAGGCCAGGTCGGCCATGTGCGCTTCCCCCTTCGACACCCTCGACGAGCGGTTCACGCCGAGAGCCTGCGGCCGGGTCGAGCGGGATCAGCGCGGCCTGACGGGTCCTTGACGCCCCCGACCGCCTCCTTTACGGGCCGTTGACGCCCCGCGAGACGTGCCTCTCACCCCGTCTGGATGGACCGGAGCAGGTCGAAGTGGGCCGTGCGGTCGCGGACGTGCGCCCAGTAGGCCTCGCGGGCCAGGTCGGCGATCACCGTGAGCCGGGCCGCCAGGACGCCGTCGCGCCGGCACACCACGACGTGCCGCATCCACACCGGGCTGCCCGCGATCGGGCGCACCACCACGTCGTCGTCGGACGGGTACACCGGCTGGCACGGCGCCACCGCCCGGCCCGCCGCCACCAGCGCCCGGATCGAGTCGCTGCTGGAGATCGAGTACCGCACCCGCGGCCGGAACCCGTGCTGCTCGCACACCGCGTGGAAGCAGTCCGGCCACCCGGCGCCGTCCGAGGGGGTCATCACCCACACCCGGTCCGCCAACTCCCCCAACGGCACCTCCGCGCGGCGGGCCAGCGGGTCACCGGCGGCGACGGCGACGAACACCGGTTCACGCGCGATGGGCTCGCACGCCATCGCGGCCGTGGAGTGCAGCTCGTAGCCGGGGTAGTCGACGGTCGTGGCCACGTCCAGACGGCCCGCCGCGACCAGGTCCCACAGCAGCGCCGGCGAGTAGTCCATCGTCAGCCGGACCTCGTGCTCCGGCAGGTGCTCCCCCAGCCGCTCGGCCAGCCCGATCGACACCGACCCGACCACCCCACCCAGGGCGACCACCGTCGTGGCCTGCTGGGTCAGCCGGGCCGCGTCCCGTCGCAGCTCCGCCACGCCATGCAGGATCGCCCGAGCTCTCAGCAGCACGAAGTCGCCCACGAGCGTCGGCGCCATGCCCTGCGGCAACCGCGCGAACAGGGGCGCTCCGATCTCCTCCTCCAACCGCTTGAGGCGCGCGGACAGGGCCGGCTGGGACATCCGCAGCACGGCGGCGGCTTTGGTGAGGCTGCCGGTCTCCGCGATCGCGCACACCGTCCGCAGGTGGCGAAGCTCCAGCTCCATCCGACGAGCGTAGGCAGCCGTGGGCGGGCACATCCATAACCCGCGTGGATCGGGAACGGGATTTCCGCCGACGGGAGCAGCGGTCCCATAGTGGGCTGCGTTCCGGCCACATGCGTTTTGTGGCTCCCTGCACGGAATGGAGCGCCTTCATGCGCATTCTGTCCGTTCTAGTGGCTGTGGTCGCCCTGCTGGCCCAACCGCTCACAGCGACCGCCGCGCCCAAGGTGGTCAAGGAGGTCTTCGCCCCCGACGGCACCATCACCCGCGCCCGCGTGCCCCAGCCACCCACGTCCCCGGCCGTCCTGACCAGCGCCGCCGAGGTGGTGCCGATCCAGCAGACCGGGCCGTCGTCGTCCCGGTTCGACCTGGTCTTCGTCGGCGACGGCTACACCGCCGGCGAGCTGGGCGCCTTCCACCAGCACGTCCTGGCCCGGTGGGCGGAACTGAGCGCCATCGAGCCGTACAAGTCGCTCAAGCAGTCGTTCAACGTGTGGCAGGTCAACGTGGTGTCCCAGCAGTCCGGTGTGGACAACGACCCGACCAGGGGCGTGCGCAAGGCGACCGCGCTGGACATGTACTTCTGGTGCGGCAACATCGAACGCCTGCTGTGCGTGAACGAGACGAAGGCCAAGCAGTACGCCTCCGCCGCGCCCGAGGCCGACCAGGTCCTGGCCCTGGCCAACACCACCAAGTACGGCGGCGCGGGCGGCGGGGTGGCCACGTCGTCGGGCGGCAACGCCCAGGCGACCTGGATCGTGGCGCACGAGCTGGGGCACTCCATCGGCGGGCTGGCCGACGAGTACGACTACCCGGACGACCTGTACACAGGGTCGGAGCCGGGTGAACCGAACGTCTCCAAGTACACCGGCGCGCAGATGACCCAGTACCGGCTCAAGTGGTACGCCCACCTGGGCAAGGCATCTCCGGACGGCGGGGTGGTGGGCACGTACGAGGGCGCTTACTACCACAAGCGCGGTGTGTACCGGCCCACGGAGAATTCCCTGATGAGGAGCCTGGGCAGGCAGTTCAACGTGGTCGGGTTGGAGGTCATGCGCTCGGCGATCCTGAGCCACACGTCCTAGCTTCGGCCCTGGTCTTCGGGTTCAGCCCGGGTCGCCGCGCCGTTTCCGGTGCACGACCCAGGCGAAGTCCACCACCAGACCCACGGCGATGGCGATCAGCAGCGCCGCCAACCACGGGAAACCGGCGCGCACCAGCAGGACGGCGACACCGGCGTTGAGCAGCACACCGAACCCGGCCAGCCACAGGCGCAAGGTCAGCGCGCTGCGGGGCGGGGCCGGTGGGGGCAGTTCGTCCACCTCGACGGGGTTCCCCACCGGCCTCCCGGTAACCGGCTCACAGCTCGATACCGGGGTCTTCGGTCACCGACCGCAGCGGGGTGAGGGTGGCGTGGCCCTGGGCCAGCAGGGCGGCGTCGCTGCCCGGCGGCAGGTCGCCCTCCACGACGACGGCGGTCAGGCGGATCGAGCCGTCGTCGCTCTCCTTGACCCGGCTGCGCACCAGCCCGAACTCGGCCAGCGCGGCCCGGCGCGGAGGACCGGCGTGCGGTCGGTCGGGCACGTTGAGGTTGAGCGTCGAGCCCGGTGGGAGGGCGGCGAGCCGGTCGAACAGCTCGGCGGCCACGGCGACGGCGGTGTCCCAGTGCGGTTCGCCGTTCGGCTCCAGCCCCACGTCCAGGGAGACGGCCATCGCCCGAGCACCGTTGACGGCCGCCGTCAGCGCCGCGCCGACGGTGCCCGAGTGCAGGATCGCCCGTCCGACGTTCGCGCCCCGGTTCACCCCCGAGAGCACGACGTGCGGCGGGTCGCCGAACGCACCTTGCGCCGCCACGAGGGCGATCAGCGCGGGGTGCGCGGCGACAGCGTACGCGGGCACCCCGTCCAACCCCACCAACGACCTCCGCCACACCGCCACCCGCTGCCCGTCCTCGGCGACGGGTTGAGGTGCGGACTCCCGCCCGTCCTCTGCGCGTCGGGGCGTGGACGCCCGCGTGTCCTCGGATCGCGGGGCGGAATCGCTCCCGTCTTCGACGGCGGTCAGGCCGGCGCCCGTGCCACTGGCTTCCCGCGCGGGCGCGGCGACCACGGCCCGCCAGCCGTGCGCCACCGCAGCCCTCGCCAGTGCCGCGAGCCCCGGCGAGTCGATGCCGTCGTCGTTGGTGATCAGCACGTCCACCCAGCCGCCTCCTTCACGCACCCTCGCGCAGCTCCGACGGGCACACGTGCAGCACGAGGTGCGCCCCGGTGGCCTGCAACGGCTTGAGCACCCGGCTCGTCGGCGCCACCACCGTCATCGGCACGTGCGCACGCCGCGCCCGCCGGTCCACGTCCACCAGCACCGCGATCCCCCGCGCGCCGATGAAATCCACGTCCGCGAGGTCCACCACGAACCGCGCCGGCCGGTTCGCCAGCTGCGCCACCAATTCCGCCCGCACCACGTCCGCGGTCGCCGCGTCGATCTCGCCGGAGATCATGGTCACGATCGCGTCCCGCCGCCGGGTGCTGTGCACCGACACCAGCGCGGTCTCGATCCGGTTGGCCTCCCGCAGGCGGGCGAGCAGGCTGGGCCCGTGGCAGTCCGGCGCCGGATCGGGTGGCGGCTGACCGCGCAACAGGCGCGCGGCGAACCGGGCCACCACCTCCGGCCGCGGCACGAGCCCCGGCAACCCGGCCACGACCAGCAGGTCCTCCCCGCACCCGGTCTCCACGGCCACCGACCACCCCTGCCGCTCGTCCCACACCAGGGCGACGTCGCGGTCCGGACGGGACGGCAGCCGGCCTTCCAGGGCCAGGTAGGCGGTGGCGGGCGGGCCGGCGTCACAGCACCAGGACTCGCCGGACAGGTCCAGCGCGTCCCCGATCCGCTCCACGTAGCGCCGCAGCTCCCGGGCCGTCGTGTCGTCGAAGTCCACGTCCACCGCAACCTCCGCACAGCACCGGGACTCACCGCTAGAAGTACCCCTGTGCGGCGTCCGGCGAATCGGCCGAAAGCGGCTGTTCCGATCCAGTGGTCGGGCATCCTGGGGGTATGCGTGGGGTGAGGGTGCTCGGGGGCTGTGGCGCGTACCCGGAACCGGGGCGGGCGTGCAGCGGTTTCCTTGTCGAGTGGGACGGATTCCGACTGGTGCTGGACCTGGGTTACGCGACCCTCCCCCGCTTGCTGCGCCACTGCCCGGACGGAGCCGTGGACGCGGTCGTGGTGACGCACGAACACCCCGACCACTGCGTCGACCTGCACGGCTTGTTCCGCATGCGCCACTACGGCGGCGCGGTCGGCAGGTTGCCGCTGTACTGCCCGCCCGGGGTGCTGACCAGGTTGGGCGCGCTGGAGCCCGAGGTGGCCCTGACCGAGGTGTTCGACGTGCATGACCTCCCAGGCCACCACCGCGTCGGCCCGTTCGAACTGACCGGCGTGCCACTGCCGCACTACGTGCCCAACGCGGGCGTCCGCCTGGAGGCCGAGGGCACCGTCCTCGCCTACACCGGCGACCCCGGACCCGGCGTTGGCGGACCTGGGCCGAGACGCCGACCTCTACATCGTCGAGGCCACCGACCGCGCAGGCGAGACCACCCGCCCGTGCCGCAACCTGCTGACCTCCACCGAAGCCGGCCACTGGGCGACCCAAGCCGGCGCCCGCAAACTCATGCTGACCCACTTCTGGCCGGGCAACGACCGCTCCGCCGCCGTGTCCAACGCCCGCGCCGCCGGGTTCAGCGGCGAGATCCTCACCGCGGAGGAGGACTTGCTGGTCCCCCTAGCAGCCTCTCTCGCACCCTCCCCACCCCGCTAAACCCCTCCCAGCCCGCCGGCACGCCTCCCCGCTCCCCCAGCACGCCGCCCAGCCCGCCGGCACGCCTCCCCGCTCGCCCAGCACGCCTCCCCCGCCCCGCTACCGGACGTCCCAGGCCGATGACGCTGCGACGTCCGCCTACATTGGACCCGTGACCAGCACCGCCCTGATCAGCATCCAGGAACGCCTGTACCCGACCCTGCCGTGCTTCGGCTGCGGCCACGCCAACGAGAAGGGCCTGCGGCTGCGCAGCTACCCGGGCGAGGACGGGGTGGTGACCGCGTCGTTCACGCCGTGGCCCGAGCACGACAACGGCCTGGGATTCCTCAACGGCGGCATCATCTGCACGGTCCTCGACTGCCACAGCGCCGCCGCCGTGATGCTGGAAGCCGAACAGCAGGGCTGGCCACCACTGGGCGACGCGGCCCTGTCGTACGTGACCGCCGGCCTGGACGTGCGCTACCTGCGACCGTCACCGCTCTCGGACGCGGTCGAGTTGCGCGCCGTGGTCAAGGAGGCGACCGAGCCCCAGATCACCGTGGACGTGTCCCTGGTGTGGGAGGGCAAGACCCGCGCCGAAGCCACCGCCGTGTGGAAGCGCTGGCGTCCCCGCGCCTGATCACCACACAAACGATCGTTCTGCGAACGATCGTTTCACATACGATAGTTCCGCGCGCGAACACCCCGCGCCCCGGAGACGAGAACGGGGGCCGCGCGATCCGCGACCCCCGTCATATCTCATATATGATGTACCCAGCGCCTAAGGCGCGCAGGACAGCTTCGCCTCCGCCCAGTCGCCGTGGTCGCTGCCGATGCCGTTGCCGCCGTCCGCGAGGACCAGGTCGAGCACCTTGCCACCGGTGACGTCCACGTCCACGGATACCGTCGCGGAAGTGCCGGTCAGCACGGGCGAGGCGTACTTCTCCACCCCGTCCACCACGACCTTGAACACCACCGAACCGCGGTCGGCCATCTCGTCGTCCACCCCCACCTTCGCGGTGAACTTCGAGCACGTCCCGCCGACGTTGACCTTCACGTCCGACACGGCGTGCGCGCCAAGGCCCTTCGCGTACACGATCCCGTTGAGCGTCAACGGTTTCCCGTCACCCCCGGCACTCTCGTTGTTGCTGCGGTCGCGTTCCACCGGACCCCAGCCGTTGACCGCGTTGATCCACTCCAGGTCACTGACCCACGCCTCACCCTTCGGCGCGGGCGGGAGCGGGCGGTCGTGCACGGTTGCCGCGAAGAAGCCGATCGACGTGCCGGAGGGCAGCTTCACCGCCCGCGCGGTCTTGCCGGGCGTCAGCTCGACGGTGTTGTAGAACATCCGGTAGTCGACGTCGGTGTTGGCCAGACCCGTTGGCGTGTAACGACCCTTGACCGACACGGCGAGCTTCGCACCGCCCGTGCCCGCGTCCTGGAACGACCAGTTGGGCACCTGGAGGCTGTGCCGCGACTCGGTGCCGTCGGTGTAGAGCACGGTGACCGAGCCGGTCGCATTGGTGCTCGCTCCCGAGGCCAGCAACGCCAGGTGGCTGCCCTTGCCGGACACCAGGATCGGCAGGCTGGTGTTCTTGACCATGTTCGGCGTCCCGGACGCGCCGGACGGGAGCGTGAACTCCGCCCCGTTCACGGTGACCTTCGCGCCGGGCGTGAAACCCTTCTCCGCCAACAACTCCGCCGCGAAGCTGTTGCCATCGGGGTCGAACCTGCCGGACGCGAAGGTCGCGGAGTCGGTGATGCCCACGGTGTCCGCCGCCTCGCCCACGGACCCGAAGGGCACCAACGCGCTCGCCACCGCCGTGCTCTCGTACCGCGCGCCCCGGGCGGTGTAGTCGGCCCGCACGCCGATGGTGAACCGGCCGGCCTTGCCGCTCGGCGTGACCGCGATCGTGCGCCGCACGGTCTGCCCCGGCACCGCCCAGGGGAACTTCGCGTCGCCCTGCGCGGTCCAGCCATCGGGGAGGGTCAGGCCGAGGGTAACGTCCCGCATGACGGAGGTGGAGTCGTTGCGGAAGCTCGCGGTGACCTCGGTGGCCTGGCCGGGCGCGTTCCACAGGTCCGGCGCGGACACCTCGGCGACACCGAACGAGTCGGACGCGTGCCCGCCGCCGACCGCGCTCGCGCCGGACAGCACGACCGTGGCCTGCGCGGACGTGGCCACCGGCGCGGTCTTGACCAGGACGACGCCGCCCCGGTCGGACTCGTCGTAGAACCAGCCGGTGTCGGCCGCGTCGTAGTCCTGCTGGGACGCGACCGGCTTGAGCGCCTTGCCGTCGACGACGACCGCGCCGGGCTTGGTGCCGGTGTGCGCGGTCAGCTCGTAGGGGCGTTGGGCCGGCTTGCCCGCGTAGTCGCCCTCGCTGCGGCCGATGCGCACGACGACGTCGCCGCGGCCGGTGGTCGGCGCGGTCACCTCGAACTTCTGGGTGGCCGACGCGCCGTCGCGGTGGGCGCGGGTGACGCGGTCGTCCTCGTACAGCTCGAAGGACGAGCGGCCCTTCGGGTAGACGTCGAGCGTCACGCGGTCGCCGGGCTGCTGCTCGGCGTGCCCGTTGATGCCGTCCCGCCACATCGGCACGACCGCGCCCGCCTTGACGAACAGCGGCAGCCGGTCCAGCGGGGCGTGGTAGCCGTTGAGCGTGGTCGGACCGCGGTGCAGGCGGCCGGTCCAGTAGTCGATCCAGGTGCCCTCGGGCAGGTAGATGCCGTTCTTGACCTCGCTGTCGGTGAAGACCGGCGCGATCAGGAACTCCTTGCCCGCCAGGAACTCGTACTTGGTGGTGTCGTCCCAGGTCTTGGGGTCGCTCGGGTACTCCAGGATCAGCGACCGGTTGATCGGCGCACCGGTGCGGTGCGCTTCGGCCGCGTAGCTGTAGAAGTAGGGCAGGAGCCGTTCGCGCAGCTTGAGGTACTGGCGGTTGATCGCCGTGTACGGCTCGCCGTAGGCCCACGGCTGCTTGAACTTCGGCGTCGACCAGCCCGACATCGTCATCAGGGCGGGGTTGAACGCCTTCCACTGGAGGTCGCGCACGTAGCTGGTGGCGCTGCCGCCGAAGATGCCGTCGATGTCGCCGGCCGCGTAGGCGATGCCGGAGTTGCCGGAGCCGTGGATCGCCGGGATCTGCCACTTGATGTTGTCCAACGTGCCGCTGTGGTCACCGGTCCACTGCACGGCACACCGCTGTGCGCCCGCCCAACCTTCGACCATCCAGCTGTAACCGCGGGCGTCGCTGTGCTGCTCGATGCCGCGGTGGGCGGTGTCGCAGGCGGACAGGGCGTGCCGGTAGCCGGGTCCGACCCAGGCGACGTCGAGCTTGCGCACCCGCACCCCGGCCTGGCCGACCTCCTCGGGCTGCCGGTCCAGCGCGGCTTCGGTCCACAGCCCCATCTGCACGCCCCGCTGCCGCAGGCCTTCGCCGGTGGCCGTGAGGGCGTCGATGTCCCGGGTGCCGACGTACTTCTCCACGCCGCCCTGGTTGGGGTTGGGGATGAAGGCGTCGCGGTCGGCGCTGTAGCCGCAGCCGTAGTCGTCGTTGACGAGCATCCAGCCGCGGGGCATGTCGTGGTCGACGAACTTCTGGGCGACCTTGACCGCGTCCGGCGTGACTTCCTTGTCCGGGTGGTACTTCCAGTCGTTGGCGGGGTCGGGGTCGAGGCCGGGGCGGTAGGGGCCGCGGTTGTAGCAGTCGGAGTCGCCGTACTCCATGCCGTAGAGGGGCGGGAGGAAGGGGCGTCCGGTGAGTTCGGTGTAGCGGTCGAGCGAGGTCTTGAGGTCGCCGACGAAGTAGTAGGCGTCGAAGCGCTTCTCGTCGTGCTTGGTGCTGAGCGGTTCGTTGAACGCGTAGGTGCCCGGGGCGAACGTGTTGCGCAGGACGCCGTAGCCGGCGGTGCTCATGTAGTAGGGCGAGGCGTTGGGGTTGCCGCCGTCGGTCCAGTTGAAGTCGCGCGAGATCCGGATGGTCTGCCCGCGGTGGGAGAACCGCCCGTTCTGCATGCCACCGCCGACGAACTGCTCGTTCGCGGCACGGCTCAGGGTCTGGGTGGTGGCGGTGTCGGTCCAGCTCAGAGGCTTGACCTCCGACCATATGGTCTGACCATCCGGCCGGTGCAGGGAGAACCGCAGCGGGTTCTTCTGCGCCCGGACTTCGGCTTTCGCGGTGCGCAGGGAGTAGTAGGAGCCCTGGTCCGACCACCGCGTGGCAGGCGCGGCGTAGTCCGTCTTGACCACGATGTTCGAGGAGGGCTGGCCCGGGTCGGAGGGCGCGGTGTTAGCCGGGTCGGTGAACGAGCCGTCCGGGGCAAGCCAAATCCGAAAAACGTCGTCGGCAAGAAACGAAACCCGAACCTTGGCCCGCCCAGCATCCAACGTGAAGCCCGAGCCCCCCGCCTCGAACCCCGTAACACCCCCCAACTGCTCCCCCTCAGCCGCCGCCGAGGCCGGCCACAGGGGAGCCAACGAAACCACCAAGGCCGCAGCGACCCCGACCCTCCGCAGCTTTCTGCGCGAGCGACGTTCAGAGTTGCTCACTACAACCCCTTTCTGCGCAACATTGGGCACCACGGCATTCCTACTGCATGCAGCCCTCAAAGTCACCAGCCAACCGCCCCGAACTTCCTCCGCCAGCACCACGCACACAGACCCCGACGGACCCCTTAAGCTGACCCCCGACCACCCCGCACACCGAGGTTGACCAGCCCAAACAGGCATCACCCGATCGTGTGAATGGCAGATTCCGCGACCAACCGCCGACTCGCGCGTCCCGTAAAACAAGGAGCGCGGTCAACGGCCCCCGTGGCGGGTAGGGCTCCAAGGCACCCGGCAAGCCCGCTCGGCAGGAGCGCTCGGTAGGGGATACGACGACGGGCGAAGGCAGCAGCAGCCCGACAACGACACCGCCACCAGCGGCCACCGGCAGCAGCGGCCAGCAGGCCGCCGGGGTCAGGCAGCGGCTGGCAGGCAGCCGGGCAGCGGCGGGCAGGCGGGCGGCGGCAGTAGGCGGCGACAAGCGGGCGGTGGCGGGCCGGTGGCGGGCTGGCGGGCCAGCGGCAGGGGGCGAGCGGCAACCGGGCAGCAGCCGGGCAGCAGCGGGCGAGCGGCAAGCGAGCGGCAGCAGCGGCGGGCGGCGGAAGGCGGGGCGGCCATGCGGCGGCGGGCGGCAGTGCGCGGGGCGAGGCAGCGGAGCGGCGGCGGCGCGCGGGGCGGAGCGGCGGCGGCGGTGGGGCGGAGCGGTGGCTGCGGTGGGGCGTGGGTTTCGTGCGGTGGGGTGGCTCGAAGTCGGCGGGTGTGGCGCGGGTGGCGGAGGGTGGGGGCGGTGAGGGTGGTGGGGGTGGCGGAGGGAGGGTTGGGGGTGTGAGGGGTTAGGGGTGGGCGTGGGCTGGGTCTTGGGCTTCGGATACCAGGTCTTCTGGGGCCGTCAGGCGCCAGGCCTCGAAGACCAGTTCGGTCAGCTCGTCCAGCTCGATTTTGTCCAGGTACACGACGACCCAACCGAACCCGCCGGCCGTGAACTGCTCCTCGAACACGTCCGGCCGCTCGGCCACCAGGGCCAACTGCTCGGACAGCGTCTGCTTCAGCCCGACCGTCTGCGTCCGCGGCCAGTAGTACCCGAACTTCTTGCCCCGCACGCTGAACGAGCTGTAAGTCCCGCTCTCCGACCGCTTGACCTCGCCGAGCCGGTTCACGACCCGGAAGAACTCGTCACTCCGCACGCCCACGCCATCCCCCGCACTGTCCCCGGAGCATCGGAGTATAGGACCCCAGTGCGGGGTCCCGGAAAAGTCCAGGACCCCGCCACGGCACCAGAAGCAACAGCGCCAGAAGCCAACAGCACTAGCGCTAGAACAGGTGCAAAGGCACCGCGCCGGCCATCGCGACCATGCCGGCGTCGTTGGGGTGCAGGTGGTCGCCGCTGTCGTACTCCGCGCGTAGGCGTTGGGGGTCCGCCGGGTCGCGTAGTGCGCGGTCGAAGTCGACTACCCCGTCGTACTCACCCGACGTCCGGATCCAGCGGTTGACGGTCTGCCGCGCCGCCTCGTGCTCGGGGGTGTAGAAGCCGAACGTGTCGCCCTTGAACGGCGTGATGGTCCCGCCCACGATCCGCAGCCCGGCCGCGTGCGCCCTGGCGATGAGCTGCCGGTGCGCGGCGATGATGTCCTCCGCCGTCACCTCCTCCTCCACGGGCGCGACGGTGCCGGGGTGTCCTAGGTCGTTCACGCCCAGCAGGACCACCACGTGCCGCACGCCTGGCTGGGCCAGC
Organism: Saccharothrix sp. CCNWYY140; assembly: GCF_037401995.1. Classification (NCBI taxonomy): domain Bacteria; kingdom Bacillati; phylum Actinomycetota; class Actinomycetes; order Pseudonocardiales; family Pseudonocardiaceae; genus Saccharothrix; species Saccharothrix sp. CCNWYY140. Next base: position 218,257 of record NZ_JBBEGC010000002.1, on the reverse strand, counting down.
ACGTCCCGGTCGAAACGCCGCAGTGCCGACTCGCCGAAGTACTCCGCGAACGCCTCCGCCGGGTGCCCCGCGGGTGGATTGGGGTCGTGGAGGAGGCGGTTGCCGCTGATGCCGGCGTTCACCACGCCCAGTCGACCGTGCAAGCGCCGTGCGAGCACGTCCGGCCACCGGCGGTTCGCGCCGCGCGTGGTCTCGGCGCCGTCGGTGATGGAGTCGCCGAACGCCACCACGGTCGCCCTGCCGCCGGACACGCTCACCCCGGTCAGGAAGTGCCACTTGCCCAGCACGCCCGTCGGGGTGATGGTCGGCTGCGCGGTCACGTTGCCCGACGCCACATACCCGTCCTGGTAAGGGAACGCGTGCACAGTTGTCGCCGGGGTCGCCACCGGCAGGTACACGCTGACCACCAGGTCGGAGTCCGCGGTGACACCCAACGGCACCGGGTCGCTCACCACCGGCACCCCCGCAGGCACGGTCACCGAACCCCGCCCGCCGAACGTCAGCCGCCGGTCAGTACCGGGAACCACCGAGGAACCGCCGGCACCCCGCCCGACACGCGCCTCACCGATCACCAACGGCTGCGACCCGAACTCGTTCGACAACCGCACCCGCACCTCGCGCCCACCGGTGGACAGGTGCACGACCTGCCGCAACGTCTGGTCCGCGAACGCCGTGGTGTCCGAAGCGGGCACGCCGGTGGGCGACGTCGCCCACGCCCCGACCCAGGACCGGCCGCCGGACGCGGTCGCCGCGCCCGCCGGGACCAGGAGCAGCAGGACCGCCAGCAGCGCCAACCGGGGGAGCTTCATCGCGCCGGCCGGTCGAAGCGGTAGCCGGAGCGCCGCAGTTCGGGCACGATCCGGTCGACGGCGTCCACGGTGTTGGCACGACTGGCCGGCCCGTCGTGCATCAGCACCACCGCGCCCTCGGTGATGCCGTCGCGCAGCCGCTGCACCAACTCGTCCGTGCTGGGCGGCGGGTCCCAGTCGCCGATGGCGAGTCGCCAGCCCAGCGGCGTCTTGCCCAGCGACGCCGCGACCTCGGGCGTCTGACCCCAGCTGCCGAAGGGCGCGCGGAAGTACCGCACCGGCACCCCGGGCACCGCCCGGTGGATCGCCGCGTCGGTGCGCTCCAGGTCGGCCTTGATCTGCTCGGGCGTCCACGTGCTCATGTCGGCGTGGGACCAGCTGTGGTTGCACAGCAGGTGCCCGCCGGCGACGATCGCCCGCACGACCTCCGGGTACTGCTCGACCCGCTCACCCCACAGGCAGAACGTGGCCTTGATGTGGTGCTTGCGCAGGATCCGCAGCAACCTGGGCGTGTCGACCGGGTTCGGCCCGTCGTCGAAGGTGAAGGCGACCGTGCGCCCGCCGTGCCGGGTCGAGTCCACGATCGCCGCGCCCTCGGCGCCGGCCGTGCCGGTCGTCAGGCCCAGCAGCAACCCCGTGGTCAGCAGGACGGTTCTCCACCGCATCCGTGCACCCCTTCTCGTCGGTCGGGAAACGCGGCCCACTATCCGTCGGCGATTCGACCGCCAGCCAGGGGTTTCGCGGATGTTTCGCGTCTTGACTGGCAGATGCGCGGCACGCGTGTACACCAGGGCCCAGCGGGTAACCCGGCTCGCATGGCGCACGCACCCGACGCTCCGACCGACCTGCCCAAGCGGTCCTGGTGGGCCGTGCTGAAGCGGACGGTCAAGGAGTTCAACGACGACAACCTCACCGACTGGGCCGCCGCGCTCACCTACTACGCGGTGCTGTCGCTGTTCCCCGGCATCCTGCTGCTGACCTCGCTCCTCGGCCTCCTTGGCCCGGACGCGACACAATCCATTAAGGACAGTCTGAACCTGCTGGGTCCGGGGGAGGCCAAGGACCTCATCATCAGCGCCATCGACAACCTCCAGCAGTCCAGCGCCATCGCCGGACCGCTGGCGATCATCGGTCTGGTCACCGCGCTGTGGTCGGCTTCCGGGTACGTGGGCGCGTTCATGCGCGCGGCGAACTCGATCTACGACGTCGAGGAGGGCCGCCCGTTCTGGAAGGTGATCCCGCTGCGGCTCGTCCTGACCGTCGGCGTCGTGGTGCTGCTGGCCCTGACCGGGCTCGGGGTCACGCTCACCGGCGGCGTCGCCGAGTGGCTGGGCGAGGCGCTGGGCGTGGGCTCGACGTTCGTGACGGTGTGGGACATCGCGAAGTGGCCGGTGCTGTTCCTGTTGGCGAGCCTGGCGATCGGGCTGCTGTTCTGGGCCTCGCCGAACGTCCGCCAACCGTCGTGGCTGTGGATCACGCCGGGCGGGGTGCTGGCGGTGCTGGCGTGGGCGGTGGCCTCGACAGGGTTCGCGCTGTACGTGGCCAACGCGGCGTCGTACAACAAGACGTACGGGTCGCTGGCGGGCGTGATCATCTTCCTGGTGTGGCTGTGGATCTCCAACCTGGCCCTGCTGCTCGGCGCGGAACTGGACGCCGAACTGGAGCGGGGCCGCCGGATGCACGCCGGGCAGTCCGACGGGAGTGACCCCGTGGCTCCGCCCCGTGACACCCGGGCGATGGAGGGTTGAACGGACCCCTGACGGGGTACAGGCGGCTGGACACCAACGCTCGGAGGAAGGAGTCGGACCATGACGGTGACCGGGATCATCAGCGCGCTGGTAGTGGGTCTCATCATCGGCGCGCTCGGCAGACTGGTCCTGCCCGGACGGCAGAGCATCCCGATCTGGCTGACCATCCTGGTCGGCATCGTCGCCGCGTTCATCGGCACGTTCATCGCCAACGCGATGGGCGTCGGCAGCACCGCCGGCATCGACTGGATCGAAGTCATCATCCAGGTGGCGCTGGCGGCGGTGGGTGTGAGCATCGTGGCCGGTATGTACGGGCGACGACGAGTGGGCTAACCGCACAGGACTGAACGCGCTGGGCCGTCCCATCAGGGGCGGCCCAGCGCGGCTTTTCATGGACGTCCGGAAGCTGACCTACACCTGAAGTCCATTGTGGACGAGCACGTGCGCTTCCCACGGACCCAGCGTGATCTTCCCGTCCTCACGGCGGAGTTCACCCGTGTTGGACAGCGCCACCTCCGCCTCCGGCCAGTCCAGTTCCGCTGATTGCTCGCTGCCGCACAGGTTCGCCACCACGATCAAGCGCGTTCCGTCCAGTTCCCGTTGGTAAGCATAGATGTGCGGATGCTCGGCGAGAAGCATGCGGAAGTCGCCCAGCGCCACCACGGGCAGGGTGTGGCGCAGCTCGACGAGCCGCCGGTAGTGGTTGAACACCGAGTTCGGGTCGTCGTACTGCGCCTGGGCGTTGAGCCAGGTGTGGTTGGGGTTCACCGCGATCCACGGCGTGCCCGTGGTGAACCCGGCCTGCGGGCTCGCGTCCCACTGGACGGGGGTGCGGGCGTTGTCGCGGCCCATGCGGTGGATGCCGTCGAGGACGACCTCGGGCGGCGTGCCGGCGGCCACCGCGTGGCGGTAGTGGTTGAGCGACTCGACGTCACGCAGGTCGGACAAGTCGGTGAACCCGGCGTTGGTCATGCCGAGCTCTTCCCCTTGGTACACATACGGTGTGCCGCGTTGCAGGTGCAGCACGGTGGCCAGCGCGGTCGCGGACTCGCGCCAGAACCGGCCGTCGTCGCCGAACCTCGACACCACCCGCGCCTGGTCGTGGTTGTTCCAGTACAACGAGTTCCAGCCGACGTCCCGCAACGCGGTCTGCCAGCGGCCCAGCGACGCCTTGAGGTCGCGCAGGTCCAGCGGTTTCGGGTCGAACTTGCCGCCGGGGCCGTGGTCGAGGGACACGTGCTCGAACTGGAACACCATGTCCACCTCGTGCCGCGCCGGGTCGGTGAACAGCCGCGCCTGCTCCCACGTCACGCCCGGCATCTCCCCCACCGTGAGGTACTCGCCGTCGCGGCCCTCGAAGACCTCGCGGTGCATCTCCTGGAGGAAGTCGTGCACGCGCGGCCGGGTCCCGTAGTGCGGGTAGCCGTTGCCCAGGCCGCTGGTGCCGGTGAGCGCGCCATCGGGCAGGTCCGGGTCCTTGGCGATCACGTTGATGACGTCCATGCGGAAGCCGTCGACACCGCGGTCCAGCCACCAGCGCATCATGGCGTACACCGCGTGCCGGACCTCGGGGTTCTCCCAGTTCAGGTCCGGTTGCTTGCGGTCGAACAGGTGCAGGTAGTACTCGCCGGTCGCCTCGTCCAGGGTCCAGGTCGGGCCGGAGAAGAAGGACTCCCAGTTCGTCGGCTCGGCGCCCGGCTCGCCCGCGCGGAACCCCTCGCGCGGCGGACGCCACCAGTACCAGTCGCGCTTCGGGTTGTCCTGGGAGGACCGGGACTCCACGAACCACGGGTGCTCGTCGGAGGTGTGGTTCACGACCAGGTCCATGATCAGCTTCATGCCCCGGGCGTGGACCTGGGACAGCAGCTCGTCGAAGTCGTCCAACGTCCCGAACACCGGGTCGATGGCCTGGTAGTCGGAGATGTCGTAGCCGTTGTCCGCCTGCGGGGACGCGTACACCGGGGACAGCCACACCACGTCCACACCCAGCCGGGCCAGGTGGTCGAGCCGGGAGGTGATCCCGTTCAGGTCGCCGATGCCGTCGCCGTTCGAGTCGGCGAAGCTGCGCGGATATATCTGATATACGACAGCGGAGGTCCACCAGGGCGTCTGGTCAGCAGTCACGGGGTCCAGGATGGCCTTCGGAGCGGGCGTGCGCAGCCGGGCCGCTAGGGTAGTCGCCGCCGTGATCGATCCGAGGGGGACGACGTGACCGACACCAGCACCTGGGTTCCCGCCGAGACCGACACCACCCGGCCCTCGGCCGCTCGGGTGTACGACTTCCTGCTCGGCGGCGGCCACAACTTCGCCGCCGACCGCGCCGCCGCCGCCGCATCGAGCAGGTGCTGCCCAACGCACGCCGGGTGGCCCGCTCCAACCGGGCTTTCCTGCGCCGGGCCGTGCGCTACATGGCGGCGCAGGGCGTCACCCGGTTCCTCGACCTGGGTTCGGGCATCCCCACGGTCGGCAACGTGCACGAGATCGCCCGCGACGCCAACCCCGACAGCCGGGTCGTCTACGTGGACTTCGAGTCGGTCGCGGTCGCGCACAGCCGCCTGCTGCTCGACGGCGACGAGCGGACGGCCGTGGTGGAGGCGGACCTGACCGACCCGGCCACCGTCCTGGCCGACGAGGACGTGCGGGCCCTGCTGGCCACCGACGAACCGGTCGGACTGCTGCTGGTGGCGGTGTTCCACTTCGTGCCGGACCACAAGGACCCGGCGGGCCTGGTCGACCGGTACCTGTCGGCACTGCCCGCGGGCAGCCTGGCGGCGATCTCACACTTGACGGCCGACCACGACGCCGAGGGCATGGCACAGGTCGCCGAGACGATGGCCAACAGCCCGAACCCCATGTTCTTCCGGCCGTTCGAGCAGATCACACCGCTGTTCGCGGGCTTGGACCTGGTCGAGCCGGGCCTGGTGGACGCGGACCTGTGGCGCCCGGAGCCGGGTGTGAGCGACCCGGACGGCCCGGCACGCGGCGTCTACGCGGGCGTCGGCCGGGTCCGCCGCTAACAGCAGGCTCCGGCGCCAACCGCAGGCTCCGGCGCCAACCGCAGTGCTCGACCGGCGGACCAGGCAGATTGTCGTACCCCTCTGGGACAATGGTGACCGGGGGCCGGAGGCCAAAGCCGTGCTGAAGTCGAGTGCACCCGCGGCGGGCTCTGGGCTGGTGGCGGTTCTGGAGCCGGCGGCGGCCCTCGGCTAGCGGTGAAGGTCTGGTCTAGCGGTGAAGGCCTGGGGTGGCGGCTGGCTCGGGAACCGGCGCGGCTACCCGCAGGGCGACCAGCGCGCCCGCCCAGCACAACACGGCCGTCCACAGCACGGTCGCGTCGGTCGACGTCCGGTCCGCGACCAGCCCGGCGAGCCACGGCCCGACCGTCTGCCCCGCCGCGAACAGCGTGGTGAACGCGGCGAGGGTCGCGGTCGGGTCGGCCACGCGCGCCTTGATCAACGCCGTCACCGCCGCCGGCACGCACATGAACGTCAGCCCGTACAGCACAGCCGACGGCACCACCGCCCCGGCCAACGCCACCACGGCACTCCCGCCGAGCAACGCGAGGATCGCCGCCAACGGCCGCCCACCTCGCCACGTCCGCAACGGCCGCTCCCACAACACCGGCGACAACACCACCGCCAGCCCGAGCGCGGTCCACGTCAAGGCGACCTGCACGACCGGCGTGTCGCGGTCGGCGAGGTAGGCGGACAAGAAGGTGATGTAGGTGATGTACCCGACCGCGAACAGCGTGTACGCCACGGCGACCGGTGCCAGCGGACGGATCACGGCCCGGCCCCCGGACCCGCGGGGCAGGTCGTTGGTGCGGGCGGCGGTCCAGGAGATGGCGGTCGCCAGGGCGGCGGCGAGTCCCATGCCGAGCCAGACCGCGCGCCAGTGCCCGCCCAGCGCGGGGATCGTCGCGCCGCTGACCGCGATCCCCAGCCCGGCGCCCGCGAAGTAGACGGTGAGCACGTTCAGCCGCGCCGCGATCACCCCGCCGGTCACGAACACCACCGCACCGGACACCCCGGACGCGGCCCGCACCACGAGCAGCGCGGTGAAGTCGGCGCTGAGGGCGGTGGCCGCGAGGGTGACCGCGGTGACGGCCATGCCCCAGCGGAAGGCGGCGGTCGTGCCCAGGCGGCGGACCAGCGGCGCGGTCGCCAGCGCGCCGACCAGGTAGCCCAGCCCGTTGGCGGTGCTCATCGCGCCGGCTTCGGCCAGGGTCCAGCCGAGGTCGTCGCGCATACCCGGCAACAACAGGCCGTAGGCGAAGCGCGCGAGTCCGAGGGCGGAGGCGGTGCCCAGCGCCAGCCGTGCGGCCACACCGAACCGACGCATGCCACCCCCATGATCGAACCGATCGGTACGATCACGCTAGCAGACACATCGAACCGAGCGGTACGATCTCGTGCGTGCCCGTGGCCAAAGGCTCGACCGTCGACCCGGCCCGCACGCGCGCCGCGATCCTGGGCGCCGCGACCCGGGTGTTCTACGAACGCGGGCTCGACGGCGTCGGCGTCGCCGAGCTGTGCGGCGTGATCGGGGTGTCCAAGGAGACCCTGTACCGGCACTTCGCCACCAAGGACGCCCTGGTCGACGCCGTGCTGGAGCTGCGCAGCGAGCGCGTGACCCGGTGGCTGTCCGACGCCGCCGAGTCCGCGGGCCCCGACCCGGCCGCCCGCCTGGCCGCGGTGTTCGACGCGCTGCGGCAGTGGTACTCCGAGCCCACCTTCCGCGGCTGCGCCCTGGTCAACGCGGCGGCCCAGCACCACGCCCCGCGCGTCCGCGCGATCACGTCCCGGCACCTGGACAAGCACCTGGCGCTGCTCACCGACATCGCCCGCCGCGCCGCGTGCCCGGCCCCGGTGGCCGTGGGCCGTCAACTCCTCATGCTGCTGGAGGGCGCGACGATCGTGGCCGACCAGCACGGCGCCGACGCGGTGGGCGACCACGCCCGCACCGCGGCCCTGGCCCTGCTCACCCGGTCTTGACCCGTTCGGATGGCATGGTCACCCCGTGCGCCGGATACTCCGGTGGTCATGAGCGACCGAGTCGAGCACCGACGCCCGCCGGGGGTGGACGACGCCACGGTGGAAGCCGTCGGCGCGCTGACCGAGGCCCTGGAGACCACCGAACGCGCCCGCGGCCACCTCTTCGACTTCCACCAGCTGACCGGCAGCGCCGACGCCAAGGTGATCAAGGCGGCCAGGCTGCTCCGCGAAGCCGGCCACGGCACGCTGGCCGACGGCCTCGAACAGCACCTGGTGGGCCGCAACGTGCTGCCCGGCCGGTGGACGTTCCAGCTGGTCGAGGACTACGAGGAGACCTACTACTCGGTGTTCCGCGAGTGGGAGCGGAAGGTGCGAGACGACCTGACGGGCGGCGTGGCGCACGTCTTCGAGGCCGAGATGAAGGAGCGCAACGTGACCCCCGGCGAGCCGGGTCACGAGCTCGACCCGTAATCCGGGCGGTGCCGGCGGCGCGCGCTGTTACCGTGTGCGGGCCGACCGCGGGACTCCAGTGCGACTTCCGGAACCCGCCTTTGAAGCGATGCTTCGCTGCTCGCGCTCCCACTCCCCGGTCGGCCCCGAACAACACCGCACCGGAGACGTGATGGACCGCCTGGCCGCCGAAGACATGGTCATGTTCGTCAACGCGGCCACCACGTCCACCGGTCAACGCGAGTTCCACAGCCAGGCCGCCGAGCAGCGCGCGTCGCTGGAGTTCCTGCACGAGTACGTCGCCGGGAACTACCGCGACCTCTACGCCGCCGTCCTGGCCCTGGACATCAACGACCTCAACGCGGCGCTGATCGTCCGCCGCCTGCTGTCCACGTCCGCCGAGGCCACGCCGGAGCAGCGCGCGCTCGAAGGCCGGCTGATCGCCCGCCGCCTGGCCGCCATGCCGCCGCAGCGCGTGTACGACCTGTTCCGCGACCTGCGCCGGGCGGGCGTGAACAACCGGCGCACCCGGGCGATCATCCGCGACTGGGTGGCCGGCCGCCCCGACCAGGCCTTCGACGCCGTCAAGTACCGTCAGGGGCTCAAGCGGGCGCTTCGGCACGCCCACCTCACCCCGTCCCGCGTCGCCCCCGCTCTGCACGACGAGCTGGGCACCTTCCTGTTCCGCACCGCCACCCGCGCCCGCTTCCGCAGCCCGCTGCTGGAGAGCTGGCGGCGGGCGCACTACGAACAGGCCGCGATCTACGCCCTGCCTTACACCGTCGCCGAGGGGTTCGCCGCCAAGCACGGGGTCGACCGGTCGGTGTTCCTGGCCAGGATCAAGCCCAACCTGACCCGGCTGGAGTCGCTGCGGCTGCGCGAGTCCGCGGGCACCGACGCGGACCTGGCCACCATGCCCCTGACCCGGCTGGCGACCTACGTCCTGTCCCTGCCGTTCGCCGACCGCGCCGAGCGGCGGGCGGAGCTGACCGCCGCGCTCCGCTCGTCGGCCCTGCGCACCGCCGGCCGCAACGCCGGTCAGTGGGGCCGCGTGGCCGCCGTCCTGGACGACAGCTTCTCCTCCTACGGTTCCGGGGTGAAGCGGCGACGCCCGCTGGCCGTGGCGGTCGCCGGCCACTACCTGCTGGAGGCCTTGGCCGCGGACTACATTCCACTGTGGACTTCCGGCGCGACCGACCCGCTGATGGCGCAGCCGCGGGGCACGACCCCGTTGGGGCACCGCATCCTGGACGCCCTGTCCCACGAGCCGGACCGGCTGCTGATCGTCTCCGACGGCTGGGACAACTCCCCGCCGGGCCTGGCCGGCGAGGTGCTGCGGGTGTGGCGCACGAGGCTGGACCCGGACCGGCGGGTGAGCGCCACCCACCTGAACCCCGTGTACGACGCCGGGGACTACGACGTCAAGCGCTTGACCCCGGAGGTGCCGTCGATGGGCGTCCGCAACGCCGAGGACCTGCCGGCCCTGGTCGAGTTCGCCCGCTTCACCGAGGGCCGCACCGGTTTCGCGGACCTCAGCGCCCACTTCACCGACCGGGTGACCCGTTTCCTGGAGACGTCCTGATGTCCACCGTGGACCTCACGGGCCTGACCGCGCTGCCCGCCCAGGTGTGGGGTGCGGTCCGCCTGGTGCCACTCGTCCGCGACCGGCCGATCCCCGGCCTGCGCCTGCACGCCCGCTTGTACGGCGACGACCCGTCACTGGTCGTCCTCCCGGACAACACCGCGTACACCGCTTACATCCCGCACGGTTTCGTGGCGACGTGGTCGGACTCCCCCGCCGCCACTTACGGCACCCACCTGACCCCGCCCGATCCGACGTCCACGATCCGCCTGCGCTTCCACCGCCGGATGGCCCGCCGCGAGGAACGCAACCGCCTGCGCTTCCTGCCGCTGCACCTGGCCGTGGAGGGCTACCTGGCCCTGCACTTCAACGGCCCGAACGTGCTGTGGGACGAGTGGTCGCAGCGCGCGATCCGCCGGGGTTTGTCGCCGCGCGCCGAGCAGGCTTACGCCGGTGCCCAGGTCGAGGGCTTGGCCGATGCCCTGAAGATCTTCGAGATCCACCCGGACCAGTGCGGCGTGGCCCTGTACGTGGCCGACGCTCTGGCCGCTGCGTTCGTCGTTCCCCACCCCGACGACTACCGCGCACTGCACTCGACGTTGCTGCTGGACATGTACGGCGAGTTGGTCCACCACTACGCGCTCCTCTCGGCCCCCGTCCCAGCCTTTTCGGCACGCCTGAACGACACCCACGTGCGCTCGTTGGCCGACCTGCGCGCCGCCGCAACCCGCCAGTCGACCGACTGGGCGGCGTTCCACGCCACCACCATGACCGCCGGCCTGCTGGACGCGACCTACGACATCCGCCGCGTGTACCGAGCAGGCCCCTTCACCCTGTCCCGTTTCCTCCCAGGCTTCCGACCGAAGGAGGAGAACCACATCGGCGAGCTGATCACCGACCAACGGGGCCGCACCGCGTACCTGAAGACCTTCCGCCTGTCCGAATCCCAAATCCGCCGAGGCCACCTCCTCAACACCCTGGCCACCCACGACTGGCACCTACCGACAGCAGCGGAATCCCTGGGCACCACCCCCGCCGCCTTCGGCCTACGCCTCGACAAGGCCGGCTTCGGCCACCTACTAAACGACCACGTCCTAGCCAGCTACCGCTCCCGCTCCCGCCGCCCGACCCCCTAACCACCCCCTCCCAACCTCACACCCACACCAGCCCCGCCGCCCACCACACACCCGCACCAGCCCCGCCGCCGCCCACCACACCCGAACCTGCCCCGCCGCTGCCCGCCGACCAACCGCCGCCCGCCGGCCAACCGCAGCGCCAGCTGGCAGGCGAGCGGCAGGCACCAGGCAGCGGCGGGCGCGCAACGGCGACGGGCAGCGGCGGGCGCGAGCGGCGGCGGGCGCGAGCGGCGGCAGGCGGCGATGGGCAGCGGCGGGGCGGCGGGGGCCGCGGTAGGCGGCAGGGGGCGGCGGTATGCAGGCACCCGCAGCAGGCGGCAGGTGACGGCGGGCGAACGCGCGGCAGGCGGCAGCGGCGGTCGGCGGCACGCGGGCGGCGGCGAGCAGGGGTCAGCCAGTGGGGCGGCAGCGACCGGCGGCGGCAGGCGCACGAACGGTGGCGGGCAGCGGCAGCGGGCGGGCGGCGGCGGGCAGGCGGGCAACGGCGGCAACGGCAGGCGGCGGTAGCCAGCGGCGGTGGCGGGCAGCGGCAACGGCGGCACCAGGCAGGCAGCGCGGCGGGCGGGCAGCGGCGGCAGGTGGCGGCGGGCAGTGGCGGCGAGCAGTGGAGGCGGGTGGGCAGGCGGCGGGCGGTTGGGCGTGAGGCGTGTATCCGTGTGGGGCGGTCCGCGGCACCTGGCTGTGCTCGCAGCGGGCACCGGTCAGCCGCCCAGGCGCTGGCCACACGGGCCGGCCACACGGCGCCGGCCTGCCAGCGTGGCCGGCGTAACCTGCCCCACCCCCGTCCGATCACCACCCCGTCCGCGCACGGTCCGGGCCGGCTCCCCGCGTTCCTCTCTCTACGGGACGCGCGAGGGGCCAAAAAGTCGCGAATCCTGCATGTCACTCGATCGGGTGCAACTGGCACACCCGGAACCGGCCGAGGAGCCGGGCCCGCACCTGCCCGGCCCGGCGGACCACCTCAGAGTCCGCCCACAGTCCCACGGCCCGCCCGCCGGAGTGGGACTGTGCTCGGCCGCCGCCGCGACCGCAGCCTGAGGCTGCGGTGCGGCTCGCCCCGGCTACTCGCGGAGCAGCTCAACCCGCGAAGCAGCCTCAGCCCACGGTGCAGCTAGCGCCGTTGAGCGTGAAGGCCGTCGGCTTGCCGGTGTCGCCCGTGTGCGTCGCCTGGAGTCCAATCTGGACAGACGACCCCGCCGGAATCGCGGCGTTGTACGACACGTTCTTCGCGGTCACCGCCCCACTGTTCGGCGCATAAGTGGCACTCCACCCGCCGGTGATCGCCTGCCCCGCTGGCAACGTGAAGCCCAGAGACCAACCGTTCACAGCACTGGTCCCGGTGTTGGCGATCGTGATCGTGGCAGTGAGCCCGGTGTTCCAAGCGTTCACCGCATAAGTCACCCGGCAAGGCCCACCAGGCTGAGGCGAAGTAGTGGTCGTCGTAGTAGTCGTAGGCACACCGGAGTCGAGGCCGAAGAACTGGATCGCCCGCAAAGCCATCCCCGACGACATGACGTTGTGGCTCACCCCCTGCAACGAGATCGCCTCCACCCCACTCCCGTACCGCGTCCTGGTCCACCCGGACTGCGGGTAGTCGGTGGACGTGGGAGTCGTCGACACGCCGTGGACGTTGGTCCACTGGTCGATCTCCTCGCCGAAGTTCGGGTAGCGCAGCGTCTCGTCGTTCGTCCCGTGCCACAGCTGCACCCGCGGCCTCGGACCGGTGTAGCCGGGGTACGCCGAGCGGGCGATGTCGCCCCACTGCTGAGGCGTCTTCAACACAGTGCCGTTGGCGCAGGCGCTGTTCCAACCTGACCCGTCCGTGGTGGCAAAGCACCCGTCCGGGACGCCGGCGAAGGCTGCGCCGGCCTGGAAGACGTCCGGGTAGTTGGCGAGCATGACGTTGGTGGTCATGGCACCCGACGAGATGCCGGTGACGAACACCCGTCCGGCGTCGCCGTTGTGGCGCTGCAACACGTACCGGACCATCGACATCAGCCCGACCGGGTCGCTGCCGCCGTCTCGCCGCAGCGCCTGGGGCGAGGACACGTCGAAGCAGTTGCCGCTGCGCGTGGCCGATGGGTAGATGACGATGAACCCGTACTGGTCGGCCAAGCGGGCGAACTCGGTGCCGGAGTACATCGCCGGGCCGGACCCGGTGCAGTAGTGCACGGCCAGCAGCACGGGCGGCTTGGCCTGGACGCGGTCGGGCACGTACAGGTGCATGCGCAGGTTCGACGGGTTCGTGCCGAAGCCGGTGACCTCGGTCAACGTCGCCGCCGAGGCGCTCGGGGCGAGCAGCACGGCCGTCACGGCGACCAGCGCCGCGAGCAGTGCGCCTAATGTCTTCATGGCTGGAACTATTCGCAATCGATCTTGAAATTCTCAAGATGTTTCGATGCGGTTTCGGGTCTCAAATGGACCTTTCCGGCTTGCCGAAGATCGAAACTTTCTGATCACATGGAGAAACTGTCGATCAGAGAGGCGCACCCGTGAGCCGAACGAAGTCCGTCCTCGCGCTCGCCCTGGCCGCGGTGGCGGTCACGACCTCACCGGCCACCGCCGACAAGCCCCGGCAGTGGACGCACACCTGGACGTCCATGCCGCAGCTCACCGAGCCGCACAACATGCCGCCCGCCCCGTTCACCCAGAACGGTGTCACCCTCAAGGACGCCACGCTGCGTCAAACCGTGCACGTCTCGGTCGGCGGCGAGAAGATCAGACTCCGGTTCTCCAACGCGTTCGGCGGCGCGCCCCTCCCGATCACCTCCGTCACGGTCGCCCTGCCCGCCGACGGCAAAGCCGGGGTCAGCGCGGTCCAGCCCGGCAGCACCCGCCCGGTCACCTTCAACGGCCGCGCCTCCACCGTCGTCCCCGTCGGCGCGCTGGTCGTGTCGGACCCGATCGACTTCCCGCTGAAACCCCAGTCCAACCTGACCGTCACCACCTATCTCGCCGACGGGCAGGCGTCGAACAACATCACCTCCCACCCCGGTTCCCGCACCTCCTCGCACCTGCTGGCGGGCGACCACGTCACCGACGTCGACTTGTCCGGCGCCACCCGCACCGACCACTGGTACTTCCTCAGCGGCGTCGAGGTCCTGTCCCGGGCCACCGCGATGGCGATCGTCGGCGACTCCCTGACCGACGGCCGCGGCTCCACCACCAACGGCAACGACCGCTGGCCGGACCGCCTGCTCGCCCGGCTCCAGCAGCACCCGACCACGGCCCGCACCGCAGTGCTCAACCAGGCCGCCGGCGGCAACCGCGTCCTCAACGACGGACTGGGCCCCAACGTGCTGGCCCGCTTCGACCGGGACGTCCTCGCCACCACCGGCGTCACCTCCGTGCTGGTGTTCGAAGGGGTGAACGACCTGGGCACCGCGCCCGCCACCGAGGCCGCGCAGAAGCAGGTCGCCGACGACCTCATCGCCGCCTACGAGCAGCTCGTCGCCCGCTCGGTGGGCCTGCGCGTCTACGGGGCGACCATCACCCCGTTCGGCGGCAACACCGGCTACGACGACCCGGACGGCCACCGCGAGCGCGCCCGGCAGCGGGTCAACGAGTGGATCCGGACCAGCGGGGTCTTCGCCGAGGTCGTCGACTTCGACCGGGTCGCGCGCGACCCGGCGGACCCGCGCCGGCTCAACCCCGCCTACGACACCGGCGACCACCTGCACTTCAACCCGGCCGGCTACCAGGCGCTGGCCGACGCGGTGCCCGCCCGCTGGTTCCGGTGAACGGTTCGCGCCGGTCGGGGTGACAAGCGGCACGGCGGCTCGTACGCTCCGGTGTGCGGGTTCAACAGGCAGCCTGCTCGACAGCGGTCTCACGGTCGCGATGGAGGACGCCTGATGCTCGACTCAGCTCCGGAGCTCATCCGAGTGCACCGCGACGTCCGCGGCGCCGCTGTGGTGCTGCACGTGTCCGGCGAACTCGACCAGCAGACCTCCGCGGTGCTCGAAGGGCACCTCAGACAAGCCGAAGCCCTGGTCAGACCGCCCGGGCCGGTCGTGGTCGACCTGGGCGGGGTGACCTTCTTCGGCTCGTCCGGGCTGTCGCTGATGCTCACCCACCACCTGCGCTGCGCCGGGCGCGGCACCTGCCTGCGCCTGGTCGCCGGGCACCGCGCGGTGCTGCGGCCGATCGAGGTGACCGACCTGGGCTGCGTGCTGACCGTGCTGCCCTCGGTGGAACGGGCGTTGGAGATCCCGCGGCAGCGCGCCGACTAGCAGCGAGGTAGGGCAGGATCACCGGCCATGAGTGCCGCTCGTGCCGGTGAAGTGCTCGGGGTCAACATCAAGGCGCTGCGCGAGGCGCGCGGCTGGTCGCTGTCCGAGCTGGCCCGCCAGTCGTCGATCGCGAAGGGGACGCTGTCCCAGCTCGAAGCGGGCACCGGCAACCCCACCATCGAGACAGTGTTCAGTTTGTCGAACGCTTTGCAGGTGCCGGTGTCCGAGCTGCTGACCGAGCGGCCGGTGCCCGAGGTGGTGCTGGTGCGGTCGGCGGACCTGGAGGTGCTCAGCAGCAACGCCGTGGACCTGCGCCTGCTGCGCCGCCTGGACCTCGCCGACAAGGTGCTGGAGATCTACGACCAGCGCGTGCGGCCCGGCGAGGTGCAGCGCACCGACGGCCACCCCGGGCTCGAACACGTCGTGGTCACGGCCGGTGTGCTGCGAGTGGGACCGGTCGGCGGGACGTTCGAGCTGGGTCCGGGCGACTACGTCTGCTACCCCGGCGACGTCCCGCACCTCTACGAGACCGTGGGCGGACCGGTGACCTCCGTGCTGATGCTGGAGTACCCCAAGGCTTGACGCTCCGGCGGACCCGAACCTACGCTCAGCAGCGTTCAGTTTAGTGAACGGTGGTGAGCTGCGTGGCACACCCGGACGTCGTGGTCGTCGGTGCGGGGATCGTGGGAGCGGCGTGCGCCGAGGCGCTGACGGCCGCCGGGCTGCGGGTGCTCGTGGTCGACCGCGGTCCGCTCGCCGCCGGCACCACCGCCGCGGGCGAGGGCAACGTCCTGGTGTCGGACAAGGAACCCGGTCCCGAACTGGCCCTCGCGCGGGCCTCCCGCGAGCGCTGGCCCCGGCTGCTGGCCGAGTTGGGCGCGGACGTGGAGTGGGAGGAGAAGGGCGGCCTGGTCGTCGCGACCTCCCCGGACGCCGTCGAGCCGCTGCACCGGTTCGCCTCGGCCCAGCGCGCGGCCGGCGTGGACGCCTGCGTGCTCACCCCCGCCGAGGCCCGCGCCCTCGAACCGCACCTCACGCCGGAGGTCGCGACGGCCGTGCACTACATCGAGGACGCCCAGCTCAACCCCGTCCTGGCGGCGACGACCCTGCTGGCCGCCGTCCGCCGGCGCGGCGGGGAGACCAGGCCGTTCACCGAAGTGTCCGGTGTGGACGGTGAGCGGAAGGTGACGGGGGTGCGCACAGCACAGGGCACGATCCCCTGCCACGCCGTGGTGAACGCGTGCGGCCCGTGGGCGGGCGCGCTGGTAGACCGGGCGCCGCTGGCGATCATGCCCCGACGCGGGATCGTGCTGGTGACCGCTCCCCTGCCGCCCGTGGTGCGGCACAAGGTGTACGACGCGGACTACGTCGGCGCGGTGGCCTCCGGCGACGCCGCCCTTCAGACCTCGGGTGTCGTCGAGTCGACGCGGGCCGGGACGGTGCTGATCGGGTCGAGCCGGCAACGCGTCGGGTTCACCGAGCGGTTCGAGGTGCCGGTGCTGACAGCGTTGGCGCGCAAGGCGATCACGCTGTTCCCGGTGCTCGCCGGGGTGCCGGTGATGCGCGCCTACGGCGGGTTCCGCCCCTACGCGCCCGACCACCTGCCGGTGATCGGCGAGGACCCGCGCCTGCCCGGCCTGTGGCATGCGACCGGGCACGAAGGTGCCGGCATCGGATTGGCCGCCGCGACCGGGCTGCTGGTCGCCGAGCTGCTCACCGGACGCGCGCCGCACGTGGACCCGGCGCCGTTCCGGGTGGACCGACCGGAGGTGATGGCCGCGTGAAGGTCACGGTCGACGGGACCGCCGTCCCCGCCCGCCCGGGGCAGACGGTCGCCGCCGCGCTGCTCGCGGCCGGTCGGACGTCCTGGCGCGACACGCGGGGCGGCGGCCGTCCGCGCGGGCTGTTCTGCGGGATCGGGGTGTGCTTCGACTGCCTGGTGGTGGTCAACGGGGTGCCGGATGTGCGCGCCTGCCAACGCGTCTTGGTCGATGGTGACGACATCCGCACCCAGCACGGGGCGGAGCTGCCGCGATGAGGGTCGTGGTGGTGGGCGCGGGTCCGGCGGGTCTGGCGGCGGCCGGGGCGGCGGCCCGGCAGGGCGCTTCGGTGCTCCTGGTGGACGCCGAGCCGAGCGCGGGCGGCCAGTACCACCGGGGTGAGCACATCGAAGTGCCGCAGGGCGTCGAGCACTTGGCCGACACCACGGTCTGGGCCTTGGAGGGCACCCGCCTTCACCTGCGTACCGGTCCCGCCGACGCTCCGGACCGCGTGGCACGGGTCGTGGACGCCGACACCCTGGTCCTGGCGACCGGTGCGCACGACCGGGCGCTGCCCTTCCCCGGCTGGGACCTGCCCGGCGTGGTCACGGCGGGCGGGGCGCAAGCGATGGCCAAAGCACATGGTGTGACCATCGGAAAACGAGTCGTGGTCGCCGGAACCGGTCCGTTCTTACTTCCCGTTGCAGACTTCATGTGCAGACTGCACGTGCAGGTTGTCGAAGTACTGGAAGCGGGCAGTCCCCTGGCGTGGGCGCGGGAACCGGCGGGTGTGGTCGCCGGACGCGGCAAGCTGGCGGAGATCGTCCGCTACCGGGCCGTCCTCCCTCGCTACCGGACCCGGTCCGCGGTGGTGGCGGCGCACGGCACCGACCGCGTGACCGCGGTGACCGTGGCCAAGCTGGACCGGGAGTGGAAGGTCCGGCCGGGTACTGAACGGCGGATCGAGGTCGACGCCGTGTGCGTCGGCTTCGGCTTCACCCCGCGTCTGGAGCTGGCGGTCGCCGCCGGGTGTCTGGTGCGGGACGGTTTCGTGCGCGTGGACGAGCGGCAGGCCACGTCCGTGCCGAACGTCTACGCCGCCGGCGAGATCACCGGCATCGGCGGCGCGGACCTGGCACGGGCGGAAGGCGAGATCGCCGGCACCTGTGCGGCCAACGGTGTGCCCGCGCCCGCCACGCTGAAGGCCGTCCGCGCGGGGCGCACGTTCGCCGCAGCCCTGGACCGCGTATATCAGATACGACCCGGGTGGCGGACGTGGCTGGACGAGCGGACGCTGGTGTGCCGGTGCGAAGAGGTGGATCTCGCCGCGCTGCGCGCCGCCGTCGAGGATCACGCCGCGCTGGGTCTGCGGTCGCTGAAGTTGACCTGTCGGGTCGGGCTCGGGCTGTGCCAGGGCCGGGTGTGCCTGCGCAACGCCGCCGAACTGGCGGGTTTCCCGTACGACGCCGAGCGGTTCTCCCGCCGGCCGATCGCCGCGCCCCTACGACTGGGCGAACTCGCGGACACACCGCACTCGCCGACCACCACGTTCGCCGACCACCACACCGCCGATCGCCACACCGCCGACCACCGCACGCCGACCACCGCACCGCCGCGAACCGGCAGCCCCGCACTGGAGGAATGACATGACCGAACGGCTGGACGGCGTGGTCGTCGCCACGGCCCTGCCCTACGCACCCGACCCCGGCGCCCCCGCCGGCCTGCGGCCCGACCTCGACCGGTACGCCGAGCACTGCCGGTGGCTGGTGGACAACGGCTGCCGGGGCGTCGGACCGAACGGCTCGCTGGGCGAGTACTCCGCCCTCACCGACGCCGAGCGCCGGGCCGTGGCCAAGACCGCGATCGAGGCGGTGGGCGGTCGGGGCCTGGTCGTGGTCGGTGTGCACGGGCCGGGCGCGCACCAGGCCCGGCACTGGGCGGAACTGGCCGCCGAGGACGGCGCGGACGGCCTGCTGTGCCTGCCGCCGACGATGTACCGGGCGAGCCCGGCGCAGGTCGTGCACCACTTCACCGAGGTGGCGGCGGTCGGTCTGCCGGTCATGGTCTACAACAACCCCATCGACACCAAGGTCGACCTGACGCCGTCGCTGCTGGCGGAGCTGGCGCAGATCGACAACGTCGTGGCGGTGAAGGAGTTCTCCGGTGACGTACGGCGCGTGCTGGAGATCCGGGAGACCGCGCCGGGCCTGGCCGTGATCGCGGGCGCGGACGACGTGCTGCTGGAGAGCGTGCTGATGGGCGCGGAGGGCTGGTTCGCGGGGTTCCCGAACGTCTTCCCGGCCGAGTCGGTGCGGCTGTTCTCGTTGGCGCGGCAGGGGAAGCTCGACGAGGCGCGGGAGCTGTACGAGGCGCTGGTGGCGGTGTTCCGGTGGGATTCGCGGACGGAGTTCGTGCAGGCGATCAAGCACTGCATGGACGCGGTCGGCCGGTACGGCGGTCCGTGCCGCCCGCCGCGCGGTCCGCTCACGCCCGAGCACCGGGCGCGACTGGACGGCGACTTGCGCCGGGCGCTGGAGGTGCTGCGGTGAGGGCGTCGCGGTACTTCAGCGCGGTCGACTCGCACACCGAGGGCATGCCGACCCGGGTGATCACCGGTGGCGTGGGCGTGATCCCGGGCGCGACGATGGCCGAGCGGCGGCTGCACTTCATGGCGCACCTGGACCACCTGCGCGAGTTGCTGATGAACGAGCCGCGCGGGCACTCGGCGATGTCCGGGGCGATCCTCCAGCCGCCGACCCGGCCGGACGCCGACTGGGGCGTGCTCTACATCGAGGTGTCCGGGTGCCTGCCGATGTGCGGGCACGGGACGATCGGCGTGGCGACCGTGCTGGTGGAGACCGGCATGGTGGAGGTCGTGGAGCCGGTGACCACCGTGCGGCTGGACACGCCGGCCGGTCTGGTGCTGGCCGAGGTGGCGGTGCAGGACGGTCGGGCGCTGCACGTGACGATCCGGAACGTGCCCGCGTACTCACACGAACTGGACGCGGTGGTGACCGTGCCGTCACTGGGTGAAGTCCGGTACGACATGGCCTATGGCGGCAACTTCTACGCCATCCTGCCGTTGGAGCAGCTGGGCATCCCGTTCGACCGTGCTCGCAAGGACGACATCCTCCGCGCTGGCTTGTCCATTATGGATGCCATCAACGAGCAGCGGAAACCCGTGCACGTCACGGAACCGGACATCGCGGGGTGCAAGCACGTCCAGTTCACCGCGTCCGGGAAGGACGGTGCGCACTCGCGCAACGCGATGGCGATCCACCCCGGCTGGTTCGACCGTTCTCCTTGCGGCACCGGCACTTGCGCGCGCATGGCGCAGTTGCACGCGCGCGGGGAGCTGGGGTTGGCGGAGGACTTCGTCAACGAGTCTTTCATCGGCACCCGGTTCACCGGCCGTCTGACCGGCGAGACCACCCTCGGGTCCACGACGGCGGTGCTGCCGACGGTGTCCGGGCGGGCGTGGATCACCGGCATGGCACAGTACCTCCTCGATCCGACCGATCCGTTCCCGAAGGGGTTCACGCTGTGACCAGACCCGCCCGCCGCGACCCGAGCAGGCTGACCGAGGCCACCGGTTTCCGCGACTTCGTCCGCGACGGCTGGGGCGCCGGCGACCGCACCGTCCGGCTCGCCCCCGGTGCCGCCGAGGCCGCCGCCCGCCACCGCGAGCAGCTGCGGTCCGTGCTGCCCGGGGTGCGGGTCGCGGTGGCGTCGGGCTGGGCGCCGGTGCGGTCCAACGACACCGACTACGGGTTCCGGCCCGACAGCGACTTCTCGTGGCTGACCGGGTGCAACGCCGAGGGCGCGGTGCTCGTGCTGCACCCCGACGGCGACGCCGAGCTGTACCTGCGCGAACCCGCCGGTCCGGACGACGCGGACTTCTTCGCCAACGCGCGCGACGGCGAGCTGTGGATCGGGCCGGTGCCCGGGTTGGCCGAGTGGTCGGCGGCGCTGGGCGTGCGGTGCCGTCCCATCCAGGAGTTGCCGTCCGCGCTGCGCGGCCGACTGCCCCTGGTGCACGCGACCGGCGGCGTCGACCCGCTGCTGGACGCGCTGGCCGGGCACAGCCAGGAGCTGCGGCGGGTGCTGGCGGAGCTGCGGCGGATCAAGGACGAGTGGGAGATCGGCCAGTTGCAGGCCGCGGTCGACGCGACCGTGCAGGGCTTCGCCGACGTGGCCGCCGAGCTCAAGGCGGCGGTCGCCGGCGGCGGCGAACGCTGGCTCCAGGGCACCTTCGACCGCCGCGCCCGCACCGCCGGCAACGGCCCCGGCTACGCGTCCATCGTGGCCGCCGGCCCACACGCGCCGGTCCTGCACTGGGTCCGCAACGACGGCCCGGTGCCAGAGGACGGCGTGCTGCTCCTGGACGCGGGCGTCGAGCTGAACACCCTGTACACCGCCGACGTCACACGGACGCTGCCGGTGTCGGGCGTGTTCTCCGACGCGCAGCGGCAGGTGCACGACCTGGTCGAACGCGCGACTGAGGCGGCCTTGGCGGAGGTCCGTCCCGGCATGCCGTACCGGGAGTTCCACCGTGCCGCGATGCGGGTGCTGGCCGAGGGTTTGCACGACTGGGGCCTGCTGCCGGTGTCGGTGGACGAGTCCCTGGACGACGACGGCCAGCACCACCGGCGGTACATCGTGTGCGGGATCGGCCACCTGCTGGGGTTGGACGTGCACGACTGCGCGAGCGCTTCGCCCGAGGCGTACCACGAGGGATTGTTGGAGGAGGGCATGGCGCTGACGGTGGAGCCGGGCCTGTACTTCCACCCGCACGACGAGACCGTTCCGCCGGAGCTGCGCGGCATCGGCGTCCGCATCGAGGAGGACCTGGTGGTCACGTCCACCGGCAACCACGTCCTGTCCACGGCCCTGCCCCGCGACGCGGCCGGCCTGGAGTCGTGGGTGTCTTCCCGTCGCTGAAGGGCCTTTTGACCAGGGGATACGGTAAGATCACCGCTCGGGCCGGCAGGCTGCACGCCGGCCCGAGCGGCGATCACCCGATCGTGTGAATGGCGAATATCGCGACCAAACGCCGACTCGCGCGTCCCGTAGAACAAGGAACGCGGACGGCCAGGGCGGCACGGACGCTGAACGACCCTCGCGCACACGGCGGGGCTGGCACACGTGGCGCGGCCAGCGCACAGGGCCGGGCTGGCGCACACGGCGGGGCTGGCACACGTGGCGCGGCCAGCACACAGGGCCGGGCTGGCGCACACGGCGAGGCCACCGGGCATGGCGAGCCCACCGGGGATGGCGGGGCCAGCACACACGGCGAGGCCGGCACACAGGGCTGGGCCGGCACACGTGGCGGGGCCAGCGCACACGGCGAGGCCAGCGCACAGGGCCGGGCTGGCGCACGCGGCGAGGCCGGGCGCGCATGGCGGCCGGGCGCGCATGGCGGGGCTGGCGCGCTGAGGGGGCGGCGGGTCGGCAGGGCCGGCGGCGGGGTTAGGGTGGACCGGTTGCGATTGGTCCAGACCTCTGGAGGTAGGCGGGGATGCTGCCCGTGGGTGTGGTCGGGCTCGGTGACATCGCACGCAAGGCCTACCTCCCGGTCGTGACCGCGCTGCCCGGCTTGGACCTCCACCTGATGACCCGCGACCGGGCCAAGCTGGACCGGCTCGGCGACGCCCACCGCGTCACCCACCGCCACACCACCCTGGACGGCCTGCTCGACGCCGGCGTGCGGGCCGCGTTCGTGCACGCCCCGACCGAGCACCACGCCGAGATCGTCACCCGCCTGCTGGAGGCGGACGTGGACGTGTTCGTCGACAAGCCGTTGTCCTACTCGCTGGCCGAGAGCCGCGCCCTGGTCGACCTCGCCCGCGCTCGCGGTCGGTCGCTCGCGGTCGGGTTCAACCGTCGGTTCGCGCCCGCCTACGTCGACGCGCTCGCGCTGCCCCGTGACCTGGTCGTGCTCCAGAAGGACCGGCACGCCGGGGCGGGCGACGTGCGGACCGCCGTGCTGGACGACTTCATCCACCTGGTCGACACGCTGCGGCTGTTCGTGCCCGACGCCGACGACGTGGACGTGCGCGGCTCGGTGGTGGACGGGGAGTTGCGGCACGTCGTCCTGCGCTTGGCGGCTCGGGGGCGGACCGGGCTGGCGATCATGAACCGGGCCAGTGGGTCCGGTGGCGAGTTGCTCCAGGTCTCCGGTGGCAACCGCCGGCGGGACGTCCACAACCTGACCGACGTCGTCGACCACGACGGCGCGCCCACCACCCGGCGCGGGGACGACTGGACGCCCGTGGCCAAGCGCCGGGGCATGGACGGCATGTGCCGCCACTTCCTCGACGCCGTCCGCTCCGGCACCCGGCTCGACGCCGGCGACGCCCTGGTCACGCACGAACTGTGCGAGCGGATCGTGACGAGCCTCTAACCCCGGCCCTTGCCGGGCTTGCCGCCCTTCTTCTCCTTGCCGGCCGGCGCGGGCGGGGCCGGCTCCGGACGCGTCTCCGCGACGGGCTGGACCCGCGTCGTCTCCGGGACGACCGTGGCCGTGGGCGACACGGGGACGACCTGGACCGGCACCGGGACGACCGTCGTGGTGTCCGGGGACGACGTGGTGGGCGGCGTGAGCCCGACCATCGACCAGGCCAGCCCGCCCAGCCCCAACACCGCCACCAGCGACCCGGAGATCAGCCAGCGGCGCGCGGACTGCGGCGCGTCCGGCACGGCTTCGATGCTCGCCAACGTGTCCGGGTCGTTGTTCACCCGCGTGTCCGGGTCGGATTCGGTCGACGGCGTCAGCCCGACACCCACCGGACGCGCCACCGACACCGGCGGCGGATCACCGTCCCGCAGGACCCGCGCGCACTCCTCCGCCGTCGGCCGCCGCCTCGGCGTCATCGCCGTCATCAGCGAGAACAGCCGCACCAGCTCCGCCGGCAGGTGGCTCGGCACGTGCGGCGGCCGGTGCAGCCGCGCCACCGCCGCCTCCACCCCGCCACCGTCGTACTCGGTCCGCCCCGACAGGCACTCCAACAGCACCAGCCCCAACGCGTAGACGTCGACCGCCGGCCCGATCGCCCCGCCCCGCACCTGCTCGGGCGCCAGGTAGGGAGCCGTGCCCACCACCTGCTGCGACAACGTCACCCGCGCCGCGCCACTCGTCAACGCCAGCCCGAAGTCCGCCAGCAACGGCTCCCGGTCGGCGTCCAGCAGGATGTTCGACGGCTTGAGATCACGGTGGACGACCCCGTGCGCGTGCACGTGGGCCAGCGCGTCGGCGATCGCCGCCCCCAACCGCCGCACCTCGCTCAACGCCAGCGGCCCCCGGTTGATCTCGGCCCGCAGCGTCCGCCCCTCGACCAACCGCATGACGACGAACCGGGTGCCGCCACTGGTGCCGGCGTCGTACACGGCGACGAGACCGGGGTGGGACAGCGCGGCGAGGGTCCGGATCTCGTTCTCGATCCGCCGCTCGGTCACCGCGTCCTCGACCCCGGGGAAGAGCTTGACCGCCACCGGCCGCCGCAGCAACACGTCCCATCCCCGGTGGACCTGGGCCATGCCCCCGGCCCCGACGAGCCCGTCGAGCCGGTATCGATCGGCCAAGAGCCGGCCACGGAAGGCTTGCGCGGTCACGCCACCCGGATGCCCTGCGCCCCACACCCCCAAACGCCGGAAGTCTAGGAAGAAGCGCGGTCCAGGACGGCGGTGAAATCGGTGCCCGCGGGCAGGGTGCCGAAGGCGTACCCACCACCGCCCAACCGGGACGCGCAGAACGCGTCCGCCACCGCGTTGGGGGCGTGCCGGACCAGCAGGGACGCCTGCAACGCCAGCGCCATGCGCTCCACCAGGTGACGAGCCCGGACCTCGACGTCGGCGGGCGAGGCCAGGGCCGCCGCGATGTCGTTCACGGCCGCGTCCAGCCGGGGGTCCACGCCGCCGGCCAGGGACAACTCCGCCAGCAGGGCCTGGGCCGCCGCCGGCTCCCGGCCGAGCACGCGCAGGACGTCCAGGGCGTTGACGTTCCCCGACCCCTCCCAAATGGAGTTCAACGGGGCCTCGCGGTAGAGCCGGGGCATACCCGAGTCCTCCACATAACCGTTCCCACCCAGGCACTCCAACGCCTCGGCGGCGAACATCGGCGCACGCTTGGTCACCCAGTACTTGCCGATGGCGGTCGCGATCCGACGGAAAGCCCGCTCGCCCTCGTCACCCCGGACAGCCCGGTCGGCCGCGCCGGCGAGCCGCAAGGTCAACACGGTCGCCGCCTCGGACTCCAACGCCAGATCAGCCAGCACGTTGCGCATCAACGGCTGATCCACAAGCCTCGCGCCGAACGCGCTGCGGTGACGGGTGTGGTGCAGCGCCTCCACGAACGCCTTGCGCATCAGCGCCGCCGAGCCGGAGACGCAGTCCAGCCGGGTGCAGTTGACCATTTCGATGATGGTCTTGACGCCCCGCCCCTCGGCGCCGACAAGCCAGGCCACCGTGCCGTCGAACTCCGGCTCGGAGGAGGCGTTGGACCGGTTGCCCAGCTTGTCCTTCAACCGCTGGATGCGGAAGGTGTTCCGCGTGCCGTCGGGCAGCACGCGCGGCACCAGGAAGCACGACAAGCCGCCGGGAGCCTGCGCCAGCACCAGGAACACGTCGCACATGGGCGCGGAGGTGAACCACTTGTGGCCGCGCAGGGTGTAGACGCCGTCTTCGCCGGTCGGGGTGGCGACGGTGGTGTTGGTGCGGACGTCCGAGCCGCCTTGTTTCTCCGTCATGCCCATGCCGGCCAGCAGGCCGCGCTTGGACGTGGGCACGCGCAGGCCCGGGTCGTACACGCGGCTGGTCAGCAGCGGCTCGTACATCGCCGCCAACGCGGGCTCGTGGCGCAGCGCCTGCACGGCCGCGTAGGTCATGGCCATCGGGCAGCCGTGGCCGGCCTCGGTGTGACCCCACACCAGCAGCCCGGCGTAGCGGGCGACGTGCGCGCCCGGTCGCGGGTCGGTCCACGCCGACGCGGCGTTGCCCTCGGCCACCGCGACCCTCATGAGGTCGTGCCAGCTGGAGTGGAACTCGACCTCGTCGACCCGGTTGCCGTAACGGTCGTGGGTGCACAGCACCGGCTCGAAGGTGTTGGCCTCCGCCGCCCAGCGCTGGGCCTCCTCGCTGCCCGCGTGCCTGCCGAGCCGGCGCAGGTCGTCCTCGAACCAGCCCGCGCCCTCGCGGCGCAGGCCCTCCAGCAGGGCGGCGTCGGCAGAGGCGTCGTAGGGCGCGAGCGGCGGCGGCTGGTTGGTGACCTCGTGGGTGGCGGACGAGGGCGTCAGCGGCAGGACCATGCCTCAGTATTACGCTCGCAGCACGGCCGCAGCAAGACTGTAATACCGCTAGGATGGCGGACCGGTGGACAGGGAGGCGGGTGTGACGCAGGAGCTCCGGCTGCGACCGCTGACCGCGCGCTCGGTGGTGCTCAGCACCCTGCTCGGCGCGCACCCGCCGGAGCTGCCGGTGCGGGAACTGGTCCGGATCGCCGCCCTGTTCGGGATCAACGACACCGCGCTGCGCGTGGCCCTGACCCGCATGGTCTCCGCCGGCGACCTGCACCGCACGGACGGTACCTACCGGCTCAACGAACGCCTGGTGGACCGCCAGCGCCGCCAGGACGAGGGCGTGGACCCCAGCACCACCGCGTGGGACGGCACATGGGAGATCGTCGCCGTCACCGCCACCGGCCGCAGCCCCGCCGACCGCGCCGCCCTGCGCGCCCGCATGACCGCCCTGCGCCTGGGCGAGCTGCGCGAAGGCCTGTGGCTGCGCCCCACCAACCTGCGCCGCGCGTGGACCCCCGACCCGGGCGTGCAGCGGTTCAGCGCCATGCCGGAAACACCCTCCGCCACCCTGGCCCGCACCCTGTGGGACCTGGACGAGTGGGCCAACCACGGCCGCGCGCTTCTGCACCACTTCCGCGCCGTGGACCAGCCCGTGGACCGGTTCACCACGGCGGCGGCCATCGTGCGCCACCTGCTCGCCGACCCGATCCTGCCCGACCCGCTGCTCCCCCGCCCCTGGCCCGCCGACGAGCTGCGCGTGGCCTACCGCGCCTACCAGCGCGAACTGGCCGCCCTCGCGGCCCTGCCGAGCTGAGGGGGCCGGGGCGGACCCGGCCCCCGGACCTCACGAGCCGTAGACCTCGAACTCGTACAGCGAGTACCCCCACCCGGTGGCCCGAGCCGTGCCCTGCACCCGGACGTACCGACCCGACCCGGACAGCCCGGTCAGGTCGTCCACCCCACCGTCGCCCGCGGTCACGGTCCGCAGGGTCGTCCACGAGACACCGTCCACAGAGGACTGCACGAGGTAACCGCGGCCGTAAGCGGTCTCCCAGGACAGCTTCACCCGCCCGACCTGCCGGGTGACGCCCAGGTCCACGGTGATCCACTCACGATCGGTGTACGCGCTGGACCACCGAGACCCGTAGTCCCCGTCCACCGCGTTGACCCCCGGGAACGCCGGGGTCTCCACGCTCGACACGGTCACCGGCTTGCCGAACGCCAGGTTGCCCGGCTGCGCGACCGACGGCCATGCCGGGTTGCGCCCGATCGCCGCGATGACCGACGTGAACGCCGACCACGTCGACACCAGCTTCGGCGAGCCCCACGTCTGCTGGGCCAGCATCCGCAGCGGGTCCTTGATGCCGGACGCGATCTGCGCCTCGGTCTCCCCCGCCGGGTAGTCGCACCACACGTGGATCTTCGAGCCCAGGTTGCGGTTCTGCGACGCCGTGTTCAGGGTCTGGTTGCCCTGGAAGACGTTGGTGTTCCAGGTTTCGTAGCCCCACGTGGTGTTCGGGCGGCCGACGCTGCCGTTGTAGAGGACGTAGTACGTCGGGTCCCAGCTCTCGTTCGAGATCAGGTGCCCGTTGTCCACGTGCTGCTGCGGCGTGAGCCCGTACTTGTACCAGAACTCGATGATGACGTTGGACTGCACGCGCACCGCCGAACCGCCGTGCAGACCGTCGTTCCACGCGCGGGTGGTCTTGCCCGACGTCCGCACGATCCCGTTGGCCCAGTTGACGAAACCGAGGTAGGTGTCCTTGGCGTTCGCGGTCGAGCCGTAGTTCGCTCGGGCGTAGGTGAGCAGCTGCGGGTAGGCCGCGTAGTCGGTCACGTACTCGTCCGCGCCGATGTGGAAGTACGGACCCGGGAACAGCGGCAGGTACTCGTCGTAGATGTCCTTGATCAGCGTGTACGCGGCCGGCTTGCTGAGGTCGATGAACCCGTGGTTCACCGTCCCGGAACTGCTCACCAGCTTCAGGTCAGGGTGCTTGGCCAGGATGGTGTCCATGTGGCCGGGGGCGTCGAACTCCGGCACCACGGTGATCTTGTACTTGGCGGCCAGCGCGATCAGGTCGCGGACCTGCTGCTTGGTCAGGTGCTGCGCGGAGACGTACTCGGGGTGCTTCTCGCTCTCGATGCGGAACCCGAGGTTGTCGGTCAGGTGCAGGTGAAGGTAGTTCAGCTTGAGGTAGGCCAGTTCCTTCACGTGGTCGGCGAGCCACTGCGGCGTGAAGTACTTGCGGCCGTTGTCCACCATCAGGCCGCGCTCGGGCTTGAGCGGCCAGTCGCGGGCCGTGCCCTGCGGGATGGTGGTGCGCTGCTTGAGCAGTTGCAGCACGGTCCGGGTGCCGTAGAACGCGCCGGCGTCGGTGCGGGCGGTGATGACGACCCGGTCGGTGACGCTGAGCGCGTACCCCTCGGCGCCCAGCGCGGTGTCGGTGGCGCCGAGCCGGAGCACGACGTCCCCGGCCCGCGCGCCGGTCTCCACCTGGGCGACCGGGTGGCCGAACCGGGCGGTGAGGTCGTCGGCGAACACGCCGGCGGTCGTCGCGAGCGCGGGATCGCGGACGATCCGGGACGTGCTGGAGAAGGTGAAGTCACCGGTGCCGCCGGTCCACTCGCGCAGCGCGGGAATGGTCTGCGGCTTGGGGTTCGCGGCCTGGGCGGCGGCCGTGCCGGGTATGGCGGAGGACGCGGCCAGCACGGCCAGTGCCGCGCCGAGGGTGCGGAGACGGAGCATCGAGGTTCCTTCCAGGCACGGAGCTGGTCTGGACCAATTGCGGGCCTCAGTGCACCGATCTGCACACACGCTGTCAAGAGCTGCTCGAAAAGTGGCTCGATCTGCCATCTTCATTAATGCGAATGGCCCGGAGCGGGTCAGCTCCGGGCCATCGTCGAGCGCGATGGGTCAGACCTTCGCGGGCACCCTCTCCGGGCGGGGCGCGGCCGGGGCCGGCGTCTCGCCCACCGTGCCGCGGAACCCGCGCAGGCGCAGGCTGTTGCTCACCACGAACACCGAGGAGAACGCCATCGCCGCCCCGGCGATCATGGGGTTGAGCAGCCCCAGCGCCGCCAACGGCAGGGCGGCCACGTTGTAGGCGAACGCCCAGAACAGGTTGCCCTTGATCGTGGCCAACGTCCGCCGCGACAACCTGATCGCGTCCACCGCCGCCCGCAGGTCACCGCGCACCAGCGTCAGGTCGCTGGCCTCGATCGCGGCGTCGGTCCCGGTGCCCATCGCCAACCCGAGGTCGGCCTTGGCCAACGCGGCGGCGTCGTTCACGCCGTCGCCGACCATCGCCACGACCCGGCCCTCGGCCTGCAACCGGGCGACCACGTCGACCTTGTCCTTGGGCAGCACCTCGGCGAACACCTCGTCGATGCCCACCTCGGCCGCGACCGCCTTCGCCGCCGCCTCGTTGTCCCCGGTCAACAACACCGGGGTGAGTCCGAGGTCCCGCAGCTCCCGGACCGCCTGCGCCGAGGTCGACTTGACCGTGTCGGCCACGACCAGCACCGCCCGGACCTCGCCGTCCCAGGCCACCAGGACCGCGGTGCGGCCCTTGGCCTCGGCGTCGGCCTTGACCTCGGCCAGCGGGCCGTCCAGGTGGATGCTCCACTCGGCCAGCAACCGCTCCCGGCCGACCAGCACCGCGTGCCCGTCCACCACGCCTTGGACGCCCAGGCCCTCCAGGTTCTGGAAGCCCTCGACCTCGGGCAACTCGCCCACCCGCTCGGCCGCACCGGCCGCGATGGCCTTGGCGATCGGGTGTTCGGAGGCGTGCTCCAGGGCTCCCGCCAGCCGCAGCACCTCGTCCTCGGCGACATCGGCGGTGTGCACGGCGACCAGGCTCATCCGGCCGGTGGTGACGGTGCCGGTCTTGTCCAGCACCACCGTGTCCACCCGACGAGTCGACTCCAGCACCTCGGGTCCCTTGATCAGGATCCCCAGCTGAGCACCCCGACCCGTGCCGACCAGCAGCGCGGTGGGCGTGGCCAACCCGAGCGCGCACGGGCAGGCGATGATCAACACCGCGACACCGGCGGTGAACGCCGCCGCCGTGCCGCCGCCCGCGCCGAGCCAGAAGGCCAGCGTGCCCACGGCCAGGGCGATCACGATCGGCACGAACACCCCGGACACCCGGTCGGCCAACCGCTGCACCTCGGCCTTGCCGGTCTGCGCCTCCTCCACCAGCCGCGCCATCTGCGCCAGCTGGGTGTCCGCGCCGACCCGGGTGGCCCGCACGACCAGCCGACCACCGGCGTTGACCGTCGCACCCACGACACTGTCCCCGGGACCGACCTCGACGGGCACCGACTCACCGGTCACCATCGAGGCGTCCACGGCCGAACTGCCCTCGTCGACCACGCCGTCGGTGGCGATCTTCTCGCCGGGCCGGACGACAAACCGGTCGCCGACCTTCAATTCACCGATCGGGATGCGGGTCTCGCGGCCGTCGCGCAGCACGGCGACGTCCTTCGCGCCCAACTCCAGCAGGGCGCGCAGAGCCGCACCGGCCCGCCGCTTGGACCGCGCCTCGAAGTACCGGCCGGCGAGGATGAACGTGGTCACCCCGGCCGCGACTTCCAGGTAGATCGACCCGGTGCCGTCCGTGCGCTCGACGGTCAGCCGGAACGGGTGGGTCATGCCGGGTGTCCCGGCCGTGCCCCACAGCAGCGCGTAGATCGACCAGGCGAACGCCGACAGCGTGCCCAACGACACCAGCGTGTCCATCGTGGCCGCGCCGTGCCGCAGGTTCACCGCCGCCGCACGGTGGAACGGCCACGCGCCCCACACGATCACCGGCGCGGCCAGCGTCAACGAGATCCACTGCCAGAAGTCGAACTGCCACGCCGGGACCATCGCCAACACGATCACCGGCACGGTCAGCAACGCCGAGACGATCAGCCGCTGCCGCAACGACGCCGTGGGGTCGATCTCCTCGACCGGCGCGGCCTCGGGCGTGGGCAGGGTCGCGCCGTACCCGGCGGCCTCGACCGTGGCGACCAGCGTCTGCGGGTCCAGGTCGGCGGGGAAGGTGACCTTGGCCTTCTCGGTGGCGTAGTTGACCGTCGCCGTCACGCCGTCCAGCTTGTTCAGCTTCCGCTCGATCCGGTTGGCGCACGAAGCGCACGTCATGCCCGTGATCGAGAGCTCCAGATCAGTGGCCATGACCCGCCTCCACCGTGAACTCGGCCGTGCGCACGACACCGTCGTGCTGGAAGTCCAGGAACAACCGGTAGCGGTCCTCGCTCGGTACCTGGGCGACGAACGCGATCTCGGGTCCCGGCGCGGTCTTGCCGTCCCCGGGCGAACCCTCGGGGTGGACGTGCAGATAGGCGAGATCGCTCTCGCGCAGGGCCACCAAGTGACCATACGCCGCCAGGTACGGCTGGAGGTCGGTGACCGGCACGCCGCCCTTGCTCACCGAGAGCTTCACCGACGACGCCTGCCCCGGCTTGAGGTCACCGTCCAAACGCACCTGGTAACCGTCCACTTCGGCCACCCGGGTCTCGGCGTGGGGCTGTGGCTGGAAGTCGCCGGCGACCGACACGTCGGCGCCCAGCGTCGTGGCCGGGCCACCGGTCGGCTTGAAGTCCGCGAACACGCGGTAGGTGCCGCCGGTCGGCAGGGTCACCGGGACCGACCAGGTGCCGTCGGCCGCCATCTCGGGGTGCACGTGCCGGTAGCCGGAGGTGTCCCGGCGCACCACGATGAGGTGCATCTTCTTGTCGTGCTCGACCTCGAACGAGGTCACCGCGTGCCCGTCGGGGCCGAGGATGCGGAAGGAGAGCGGAGAGGTGCCCGCGGGCAGGGTCGACGCGGTGGGCGCGAGGGTGTAGCCGCCCCTGGTCGACGAAAGCCCCTTGGGCAGGTCCTGCGCACCCTCCGCGACGGTGCCGCTGTGGGTGTCCCCGTGCCCGGCGTCCTCAGTGCCGTGCGCCTCGCCTTCGGCCTGGGGGGCCTGTTCGGCGGAGAGGGGACCGACAGCGCTGCCGATCGCCCAGGCGCCCGAGGCGACCAGGGCGAGCGCCACACCGTAGGCGGAGAGCTTCGCTGCTGTGTTCATGACTCCAGTCCTGGGGTGGTTCCGGTCAGGCGAGCGCGTAGCCCGCTTCCTCGACGGCGGCGCGCACGTCCGCCTCGGCCACCGGTTCGGCGCTGGTCACCGTGACCGCGCCGGTGGGCAGGTCGACCGCCACATCGGTCACGCCGGAGATCCGGGAGACCTCCTCGGTGACGGACGCCACGCAGTGGCCGCACGTCATGCCGGCGACGGTGTAGGTGGACTCGGCCATTGTTCCTCCTCGGTCGTTCACGAGCGCACCAGGCGGGCGATCGCCTCGCTCGCCTCGCGCACCTTGTCGTCGGCACCTTCGCCGCCCTGCGACAACGCCTCGGCCACGCAGTGCTTGAGGTGCTCGTCGAGCAGGCCGAGCGAGACCGCCTGGAGCGCCTTCGTGGCGGCGGCGATCTGGGTGAGCACGTCGATGCAGTACTCGTCGTTGTCCACCATCCGCTGGATACCCCGGACCTGGCCCTCCACCCGGCGCAGTCGCGCCAGGTAGTCGTCCTTGCCGCTGGTGTAACCCCGCATGTCCCGCTCCTTCCCGCTACACCCGCATTCATACCCCTAGGGGGTACCCCCGTCAACTCGACCGTGAGCGGGGGCACACCCCCAGGGGGTACCGGTATCGGTCCGGAAGAGGCCGGCTGGGCGGCGCCGGGCCGTGCGAGAGTGCCCCCATGAGCTACGACGTCGACTCCGTCCGCGCCCGCTTCCCGTCCCTGGCCGCCGGGACCGCGCACTTCGACGGCCCCGGCGGCTCCCAGGTCCCGGCCGCGGTGGCCGACGCCGTCCGCGACGCCCTGGTGTCCCCGCTGGCCAACCGGGGCCGGGTGACCGCCGCCGAACGCGCCGCCGACGACATCGTCCTGGCCGCGCGGCACGCCCTGGCCGACCTGCTGGGCGCCGACCCGGGCGGTGTCGTGTTCGGCCGCAGCGCCACCCAGCTGACCTACGACTTCGCCCGGACCCTGGCCCGGACGTGGCGGCCGGGCGACGAGGTGGTGGTGACCAGGCTCGACCACGACGCCAACGTGCGGCCGTGGGTGCAGGTGGCGGAGGCGGTCGGGGCCGTGGTGCGGTGGGTGGCGTTCGACCCGGAGACCGGCGAGCTGGACGAGGTGCCGGTGACCGACCGGACCCGGCTGGTCGCGGTGACCGCCGCGTCCAACCTCATCGGCACCCGGCCCGACGTGGCCGCGATCAGCCGGGCGGCGCACGACGTGGAGGCGTTGTGCTACGTCGACGGGGTCCACCTGGCCGCGCACGACCCGGTGGACGTGGAGGCGATGGGCACCGACTTCTTCGTGTGCTCGCCGTACAAGTTCTTCGGTCCGCACTGCGGTGTGCTCGTGGCCCGGCCGGAGCTGTTGGAGGGGTTGCGGCCGGACAAGCTGCTGCCGTCGACGGATGTCGTGCCGGAGCGGTTCGAGCTGGGCACCCTGCCGTACGAGCTGCTGGCCGGGTCGACGGCGGCGGTCGACTTCATCGCCGGCCTGGTGCCGGGCGAGGGCGACCGGCGGTCCCGCGTCACGGCCTCGATGGGGGCGGTCGCCGAGCACGAGGACAAGCTGCGCGTGGAGTTGGAAGCGGGGTTGTTGGCGCTGCCCGGCGTCACCGTGCATTCCAGGGCGAAGCGGCGGACCCCGACCCTGCTGGTCACCTTCGCCGACCACGACCCGGCCGACGCCTACCGATTCCTGGCGACGCGGAACATCAACGCGCCGGCGGGGTCGTTCTACGCCATCGAGACCTCCCGTCACCTCGGGCTCGGCGACCGGGGCGGGTTGCGGCTGGGCTTGGCCCCGTACTCGACGGCCGAGGAGGTGGCCCGCGTGCTCGACGAGCTGACCTCGTTCCTCACCAGTTGACCGCGCGCAAGGGGTAAGCGGTACGCCGGAGTGGTGGACAGACAGCCTTGGCGGTTCGCGGAAGCATGGGTGGGCCGAGGGTGACGGCGTGGTCCCCCGCCCGGCAGCCGCCGTCGTCCCAGCGAGTCTGGAGGAGCGATGACCGTCGCCCCGGCCCGGCCGGCGTCCGCTGTGCTGACCTGGAGTCGTGACCTGGTCCAACCCGCGCTCCGCGACGCCGTGGACCGACTGCCCGCGCCGATGCGCCGCATCGCCGGGTACCACCTCGGGTGGTGGGACCAGTTCGGCCGCCCGGTGGAGGCCGCCGGGGGCAAGGCGGTGCGGCCGGCGTTGGTGCTGCTCGCCGCCGAAGCCTCCGGGGCACGCCCGGACGACGCCGTGCCTGCCGCCGTCGCGATCGAACTGGCGCACAACTTCACACTGCTGCACGACGACGTCCTGGACCGCGACCGCACCCGCCGCCACCGGCCGACGGCGTGGGCGGTGTTCGGGGTGAGCGCGGCCATCCTCGCCGGTGACGCGTTGCTGGCGTTGGCGGCAGACGTGTTGGCCGGTTCCGCGCACCCGGCGGCGGCACGCGTGCTGACCGGGGCGTTGCTGGACCTGGTGGACGGCGAGTACGCCGACCTGGCCTTCGAGCGCAGACCCGAGGTCGGCGTGCGGGAGTGTTTGGAGATGGTCGAACACAAGACCGCCGCCCTACTCGCGGCGGCGTGCGCTTTGGGGGCGACCTTCGCCGGCGCACCACCCGCGACCGTGGCGCACCTGCACGAGTTCGGCCGGCTGCTGGGCATCGCGTACCAGCACGTGGACGACCTGCTCGGCATCTGGGGCGATCCGGCGAAGACCGGCAAACCCGCACACACGGACCTGCGCAGCCGCAAGAAGTCCCTACCCGTGGTGGCCGCACTCGCCTCGGACACCCCTTCCGGCCGCGAACTGTCCACTTTGTACCGAAGGACCGCGCCCCCGAGCCCCGACGACGCCGTCCGCATGGCCGACTTGGTCGAACTGGCCGGCGGCCGGTCGTGGAGCCGCGACGAGTCCCGCCGACTGTTGGACGAGGCCCTGGACCGCCTAGCCGACACCGCCCCCGCCCCTCGCCCGGCCGCCGAACTGGCCGCCCTGGCCCACCTGGTGGTCGACCGCGACCGGTGACCCGACTACGCCCGGCGCAGGGCGGGCGGCGCAGCGCGGCCCAAGGCGGGGCGGCGCGGGGCGGGCGGCGCAGCGCGGCCCAAGGCGGGGCCCAAGGCGGGGCGCAAGGCGGGGCGGCGCGGGGCGTGTGGCTCCGGGCCGGCGCGAGGCTGGCGCGGCCAAGCCGGGCGGCGCGGCCGGGCTTGGCGGGGCGGGGCCGGGGCCGGGGCTGGCGCGGCCAAGCCGGGCGGCGCGGTCGGAGTTGCCGCGCCCGGAGTCGCCGGGGCTGGGCTTGGCGGGGCCGGGCTTGGTGTCGTGGGGTGGCGGCTGGGGGTCTGTGCTGGTCAGAGGGTCGGCTCCGGGGGCGTTCTGGGCGCTCGTGGCCGGGTGTTTCGGGCGGGTTGCCGAGGGTAGTCGGTGGGCAGGCTCGAACACCTTCGCTTCGGGACAGGGAGCTTGACATGAGCACAAGCGGAGCGGTCACGCGGACACCGGTGCAGTCCGCCGCGCTCGCAGTGAGCATCGTGTTCGCGTTGGTCGGGATCGCCGGCTTCATCCCCGGTCTGACCACCAACTACGACACCATGCAGTTCGCGGGCCACGAGTCGCAGGCGCAGCTGCTGGGCGTGTTCAACGTGTCCATCTTGCACAACCTCGTGCACCTGGCGTTCGGCGTGGTGGGCTTCCTGATGGCCCGCTCGGCCGCCGGCGCGACGACCTACCTGGTGGGCGGTGGCGTGGTGTACCTGGTGCTGTGGCTCTACGGTCTGCTCATCGACCACGACAGCGCCGCCAACTTCGTGCCCGTGAACACCGCGGACAACTGGCTGCACCTGGGACTGGGGCTCGGCATGGTCGCGCTGGGCTTCTCCCTGGGCCGGTCGTCCCGGATCGGTCGGCGCGGGGCCGTCTGAGCGGCGTGGAACAGGTCCACGGGGGCGGCTGACCGCGGCGCGACACGCCGACAACGGTCGCACCTGACGTCGGTTGCGCGCTCACAACTAGACTGGGCGGGGTGAGCGAAGATCCCACCACCGCATCGCCCTTGTGGGCCTACATCGAGACCAACCTGGAGAACCGCGGCCTGAGCACCGGCGACCTCTCCCGAGCGACCGGCGTCCACCGCAGCCGGTTCACGGACTGGCGGCGCGGCAAGTCGATCAACATCGACACGGCCCGCGCGATCGCCAAGCTGTTCGAGGTCAGCCCGCTCGAGGTGATGGTCGCCGCCGAACTCATCACCGCCGACGAAGCCCAGCTCAAGCACACCAGGCCCGACCCGGCGGACCTGACCGACGACGAACTGGTGGCCGAACTCCGCCGCCGCCTCAAGCGCCTCCCGAACTGACCCCGCCACCCGCAACCCGCCATCCGCCACGCCGGCCGACCCTCACGGGCACGGCCGGCGGCTGCGTTTTCGGCCCGATTTCGGCACGCGGCTCGGTTTCGGCACACGGCCCGGGCTCGGCACGCAGCCCGGGTTCGGCGCACTGTTCGGTGCGTTGAGGGCTCTGTGCGCTGAGGGCTCAGTGCGTTGAGGGCTCAGTGCGTTGAGGGCTATGCGTCGGGCTTAACTGCGCGCTCGGCGGCCTGCTTGAGACGGGCGAGGGTCGACTCGATGTTGGCCTGGTTGCGGGTGCTGCGGTCGCGGACGCCGGTTGCCAGGATCGTCAGCGGCTTGAACCAGGATGGGCGCAGGTCCCACGTGCTTTCCGTGACGCGGCAGCCGGTGTCGGACGGTTCGATGTCGTACTGCCAGCGTGAGACCGGCATCCCGAGTGAGTGCACGACGAACGCGAACCGCTCCGTGCGCGCGTCGGTCACCGTGGCGACCGTCGTCCACAACCTGATCCCGCGCCGGTTGGTGCCTCGGAAACGTGCGCCGACACCCGGACCGCTCGCGCCGTCCAGCCACCGCCCGCCCGAGTACTCCTGCGCCAGCTCCGCCATTCCCGCCAGGTCGCTGACCAGCGCGTACACCTGCTCGGCGGGTGCG
Organism: Saccharothrix sp. CCNWYY140; assembly: GCF_037401995.1. Taxonomy (NCBI): domain Bacteria; kingdom Bacillati; phylum Actinomycetota; class Actinomycetes; order Pseudonocardiales; family Pseudonocardiaceae; genus Saccharothrix; species Saccharothrix sp. CCNWYY140. Next base: position 181,175 of record NZ_JBBEGC010000002.1, on the reverse strand, counting down.
TCGACGTCGACGCTCGCCCGTGCATCCGGATCGCTCACGTTCCGGAATGTAGAGGATCACCGCGCCTTGCCCAAGGGTTGACCGGCCCAACAAGGCCCTCGTAGTGTTCGTATGCAGAACTTGTGTTCGGTATGCGAACATGTGAGGTGACGTGGCCGAGATCGCAACGCTGACGGACGCGGTCGGCGAGCTGGTGGCCGACGGTGACGTGGTCGCGCTGGAGGGCTTCACCCACCTGATCCCCACGGCCGCGGGGCACGAGATCATCCGCCAAGGCCGGCGGGACCTCACCCTGGTGCGGATGACGCCGGACATCGTCTACGACCAGCTCATCGGCGCCGGCTGCGCGCGGAAGCTCGTCTTCTCGTGGGGAGGCAACCCCGGCGTCGGCTCGCTGCACCGGTTTCGGGACGCCGTGGAGAACGGGTGGCCGCTCCCGTTGGAGATCGAGGAGCACAGCCACGCCGGCATGGCCAACCGGTACGTCGCCGGGGCGTCCGGATTGCCGTTCGCGGTGCTGCGCGGGTACGTCGGCACCGACCTGGCCTCGGTCACGGCGTCGATCAAGCCGATCACGTGCCCGTTCACCGGCGAGGTGCTGACCGCTGTGCCCGCGCTGAACCCGGACGTCACGATCGTGCACGCCCAGCGCGCCGACCGGCGCGGCAACGTCCAGCTGTGGGGGTTGCTCGGAGTGCAGAAGGAGGCCGTGCTGGCGGCTCGGCGCAGCCTGGTCACGGTCGAGGAGGTCGTGGACGAGTTGACGCCCGTGCCGGGCGCGATCGTGCTGCCGTCGTGGGCGGTGACGACCGTGGCCGAGGTGCCGGGTGGGGCGCACCCGTCGTACGCGCAGGGGTATTCGGTGCGGGACAACGCCTATTACGCGGCTTGGGATGCGATCAGTCGCGATCGGGCTGAGTTCGGTGCCTGGGTCGAGCAGGTCAGGGAGGCGGCGGCGTGAGTGGGGAGTCGGCCGGACGCGATGGCGGTGGCGCGGTGGAAGGCGAGCGCGGCGGGGTGGCGGGCCGGCACGGCGACGGGGTGGCGGCCGAGGGCTTGGGGTACACCGCCGATGAAGTGATGGCGGTTGCGGCGGCTCGGGCGTTGTCGGGGCGGCAGCGGGTGTTCGTCGGGATCGGGTTGCCGTCCACTGCCGCCAACCTCGCGCGGCGCACGCATGCGCCCGATCTCGTGCTGGTGTACGAGTCGGGGACGCTCGGGTCCAAGCCGGACCGGCTGCCGGCGTCCATCGGTGACGGCATCCTCGCCGAGACGGCGGACGCGGTGATCAGCGTGCCCGAGGTATTCAACTACTGGCTCCAGCCCGGCCGCATCGACATCGGGTTCCTCGGTGCGGCCCAGTTGGACCGGTTCGGCAACATCAACACGACCGTGGTCGGCGACTACGCCCGGCCCAAGGTGCGGCTGCCGGGCGCCGGCGGCGCGCCGGAGATCGCCGCCTCGTGCCGCGAGGTGTACGTCGTGGTGCGGCAGAGCAGGCGCAGTTTCGTGGAGCGGGTCGACTTCGTGACCTCCTTCGGGCACGGCGGCGGACGTGGTGACCGGGAGCGGTTGGGCCTTCGAGGGGCGGGTCCGACGCTGGTGATCACCGACCTGGGGGTGTTCCGGCCGGACGCCGGGACGGCCGAACTCGTGCTCACCGACCTGCACGACGGTGTATCCCTGGACGACGTGCGCGCCGCGACCGGGTGGGACCTCAAGGTCGCCCCCGACCTCGGCCGCACTCCCCCACCCACCGCTGAGGAACTGGCCGCGCTGCGGTCGCTCAAGGAGGCTTCGACGTGACCGACGTGTTCGTGCTCGACGGCGTGCGCACCCCGTTCGGCCGCTACGGCGGCGCCCTGTCCGGTGTGCGCCCCGACGACCTGGCCGCCCACGTCGTGGGCACGCTCGCCCAGCGCTCCGACCTCGACCCGGCGCAGGTCGACGAGGTCGTGCTCGGCGACGCCAACCAGGCGGGCGAGGACAACCGGAACGTGGCCCGCATGGCGGCCCTGCTGGCCGGGTGGCCGACGTCCGTGCCCGGGACAACCGTGAACCGGCTGTGCGGGTCCGGGATGGACGCCGTCATGCAGGCTTCGCGCACCATCGCCGTCGGTGATGCCTCCTTGATCGTCGCGGGCGGGGTCGAGTCGATGAGCCGGGCGCCGTGGGTGATGCAGAAACCGGCCAAGGGCTTCCCCTCCGGGCACGAGACCCTGCACTCCACCACCCTCGGGTGGCGCATGACCAACCCGAAGATGCCCGCCGAGTGGACCGTGTCCCTCGGTGAGTCCACCGAGGCCCTCGCCGAACGCTTCGGCATCGGCCGCGAGGAGCAGGACGCGTTCGCGCTGCGCAGCCACCAGCTCGCCGCCAAGGCGTGGGACAACGGCTTCTACGACGACCACGTGGTTCCCTTGCCGGGCACCGACCTGACCCGCGACGAAGGCATCCGCGCCGACACCAGCCTGGAGAAGCTCGGCACCCTCAAGCCCGCCTTCCGTCCACAGGGGACGGTGACGGCGGGCAACGCCTCACCGTTGAACGACGGCGTGTCGGCGCTACTGCTGGGTTCGCAGGCCGCCGCCGACCGCCTCGGTGTGACGCCGTTGGCCCGCATCGCCGGACGCGGTGCGGCGGGCGTCGACCCGGACGTGTTCGGCATCGGTCCCGTCGAGGCGGCGGAGATCGCCCTGCGCCGAGCCGGGATCGGCTGGGGCGACCTGGCGGCGGTGGAGCTCAACGAGGCGTTCGCCGCACAGTCGCTGGCCTGCCTGAAGTCCTGGTCCTCGCTGGACCCCGAGATCGTCAACGTCAACGGCGGCGCGATCGCCATCGGCCACCCCCTCGGCGCCTCCGGCGGGCGGGTCGTGCTGCAACTGGCCCGCGAGCTTCGTCGGCGCGGCGGCGGGTGGGGCTTGGCGGCGCTGTGCATCGGTGTCGGACAGGGGCTGGCCGTGGTCGTCGAGGCATGACCCTCCCGGGTGGTCGCTAGGGTGTGCGGATCATGGGTGAGTCGGTGGAACGCGGCGCGTACTACGTGCAGTCGTTGGAGCGCGGGTTGGCGGTGGTCCGCGCGTTCAGCGCCGACACGCCGGCGCTGACGTTGACCGACGTCGCCAAGGCCACCGGCCTGACCCGGGCGGCGGCCCGGCGGTTCCTGCTGACCCTGGTCGATCTCGGGTACGTGCGGACCGACGGGAAGTTGTTCTCGTTGACCGCGCGCGTGCTGGAACTCGGGTACGCGTTCCTGTCGAGCATGTCGTTGCCCGAGATCGCCCAACCCCACCTCGAACGGCTGTCCGGCGAGGTGCGCGAGTCGACGTCCGCCTCGGTGCTGGACGGGGCGGATGTCGTGTACGTGGCACGGTTCGCCGTGTCGCGGATCATGGCCGTGTCGATCACCGTCGGCACCCGGTTCCCGGCGTACGCCACGTCGATGGGGCACGTGTTGCTGGCCGGGCTGTCGGCCGGGGAGTTGGAGCGGTACCTGGGTTCCGTGCGGCTGGAGCCGTTGACGTCGCACACGATCACCTCCGTGGAGCGGCTCAGGGACGAGTTGGACAAGGTGCGTGCCCAGGGGTGGGCGCTGGTGGACCAGGAGTTGGAGGAGGGGTTGCGGTCGGTGGCCGCTCCCGTCCGGGATCGGTCGGGACGGGTGGTCGCGGCGGTCAACGTGTCCACCCACGCCAGCCGGACCACGGTGGATCGCATCCGGAAGGACACCGTGCCGCGCCTGTTGGCCACCTGCGCGGCGATCGAGGAGGACTTGGCCGCCGATCCCCGACCACAGGTGTAAGGACCGCTCAGCCAGCCACCGGGTCAGCGTTCGCTGTCCAGGTCGGACATCATGGGTGTGGCGTAGCGGGTGCCGGCGGCGGCGTCGGCGGGGATCGCCTCCGTGATGGTGGCCAGGTCGGCCTCTGTCAGGGTCACGGCGGTGGCGGCCAGGGACTCAGTGAGGCGGGCGCGGGTGCGAGCGCCGACCAACGGGACGATGTCCTCGCCCTGGGCGGCCACCCAGGCGATGGCCACCTGCGCGACTGTGACGTCCTTGGCTGTGGCGATGGCGCGCAGGGACTCCACCAAGGCCAGGTTGTGCTCGACGTTGCCCGGCTGGAAGCGGGGGCTGATGGCGCGGAAGTCCTGGGTGAGGGAGCGGGTCGCCTGCCAGTGGCCGGACAGCAGGCCCCGGGAGAGCACGCCGTACGCCGTGATGCCGATGCCCAGTTCACGCGCCGCCGGGAGGATCTCGTCCTCGATCCCCCGGGAGAGCAGGGAGTACTCGATCTGGAGGTCGGAGATCGGGTGGACGGCGGCGGCCCGGCGAAGCGTGTCCGCACCCACCTCGGACAGGCCGATGTGGCGCACGTGACCGGCCTCCACCAACTCCGCTATGGCGCCGACTGTCTCCTCGATCGGCACGGCCGGGTCGAGGCGGGCCGGGCGGTAGACGTCGATGTGGTCTGTGCCCAGGCGCCGCAGGCTGTAGGCGGCGAAGTTCTTCACCGCCGCCGGGCGGGCGTCGTAGCCCGACCAGCCGCCATCCGGGTCGCGCAGGGCGCCGAACTTGACGCTGATCACCACGTCGTCCCGGGCGCCCGGACGGGCGCGCAAGGCGTCGCGGAGCAGGAGTTCGTTGTGGCCCATGCCGTAGAAGTCGCCGGTGTCGAACAGGGTGACGCCGGCGTCGAGCGCCGCGTGGATGGTGGCGGTGCTCTCGGCCTCGTCGGCGGGGCCGTACAGATCGGACATGCCCATCAGGCCCAGGCCCGGGGACGAGACGGCGGGACCGGTCTTGCCGAGGGTGCGGAACTGCGTGGTCATCGGGGGCTCCAAGGTTGGTATCGGCGCTACGAGAACGACGGTAGCATCGATTCCAGTATCAGTGCTACCCACGATGGGGTTAACATCGATGCATGGGCGAAGAGCGGAGCGTCACCACACGGGAGCGGATCATCCAGGCCGCGGCCGAACTGCTGGCCGACGGTGGGATCGACGCGGTCTCCACCCGGGCGGTCGCCGCCGCCGCGGGCGTGCAGGCACCGGCCCTGTACCGGCTGTTCGGCGACAAGCAGGGGCTGCTGGACGCGGTCACCGCGCACGGCTTCGAGCGGTACCTGGCCGCCAAGAAGACCGTCGCGCCCAGCGACGACCCGGTCGAGGACCTGCGGCGCGGCTGGGACCTGCACGTCGAATTCGGCCTCACCCACCCGGCGTTCTACGTGCTCATGTACGGCGTCCCCCAGCCCGGCCGCCGGCCGACCGCCGCCGACGACGCCTACCGCCTGCTGGTCGGCATCCTGGAACGCGTCGCCGCGCAGGGCCGCCTGAAGGTGCCCGTCGAGACCGCCGCGAGCATCGTGCACGCCACCAACACCGGCGTCACCCTCAGCCTGATCTCGGCCGAGGAGAAGGACCTGGGCGTGTCCACCAGGACCCGGGACATGGTCCTCGCCTCGATCACCACCGACGAGATCCCCCCGGAGGACACCACCCTGTCCACCCACGCCCTGGCCCTGGACTCGACGCTCAACCGCCAGACGCACCCGCTCACCCCGGCGGAAGCGGCGCTGCTACGCGACTGGCTGCGCCGGCTCGCGGCGAACTGACCGCAGCACCCGCCCCGCCAGCCGCACCCCCTGCCGCACGCTCATCCCCGGCAGGTACGCCCGCCCCACGGCGTTCGCGATGCGCGGCAACGCCGCCGGGTCCGGGTAGGCCATGTACAGCGGCCGGTACAAGGGCTGGAACTTGGCCTTGAACGCCAACAGCGACCGGAACCCGTACACCGGCTCCAGCACCCGCCCGGTGAAGTCCAGCACTCGTTGCACCCCGCACGGCCGCGCGCCCCGGTCCAGCCGGGCCAGCGGCGCACCGGACAGGCTCAGGAACGCGAACCCCTCCTCCCGCAACGCCAGCGCCGCCGACGCGATCAGGAACTCCATCGCGCCCGGGAACGCGCTCCCCCGCCGCCGCATGAAGTCCAGCGTCCACCCGACCACCCGGCCGTCCACGTGCACCGGCAGCCAGCTGGTCACCGCGTGCACGGTCCGGTCGGCGTCCACCGCGACCAGGCACCGCACCCCGTCCCCGGACAACTCCGCCAGCCCGCCCAGGGTGAACCCCATCTCCGGCAACCCCTTGTCCGCCACCCACTCCGCCGAGATCGTCCGCACCTGGTCGGTCAGCGCGGGCGGCGCGTCGGCGTAGCGGACCCACTCGGCGGTGATGCCCCGCTTGCCCGCCTTGTTCAACGCCGTCCGCACGTCCTGCCACTTGCGGCCGGTGAACGCCAAGTCCGACAACGGGATGACGGTGTCCTCCGCGACCTGCACCGTGTGCCACCCGCTGGCCGCCACCTCGTCCCGCAGCTCCTCACCGATGCTGTACAGGCAGGGCGTCCAGCCCTCGTGCGCGCAGAACGCCGCGAACCCCCGCACCGCCTCCGCGTGGCTTCCCGGCCGCCCGATCGGATCACCCACGGTCAACGCGATCGTCGCCACCACCCGATAGGCGACCACAGCTTCACCGTCCGGAGTGAACCAATACCGGTTGCCGCGCCAAGTCGTCATGTAGGACAGGGAAGTCCCGCCGTACAGCTGCACCAGCTCCCACGCCCGCGCCGCCGCGTCCCCCAGCTCGACCCGCCGCGCGTGCCACAGCGCCTGCAACAACCCGCCCAGCACGACCAGCCAGAACACCACGCCGGTGTACTCGAACAGCACCGCCGCCACCAGGTCGTCGGGCCGGAACGGCAGCGCCACCAAACCCAGGTAGCCCGGCGGCAGGAACCGCGCGGGCAGGTCCGCCACCAGGTCGCCGAACCCCGGCACGGGCGCGAACTGCTCGCGTACCAAGTACCCGCCGAGCACGTACACCGCGCTCAACGCCAAGAGCCCGCCCGCGGACACCGCCCAGAACCGGCGAACCGGCGTGGGCAAAGGGAAATGCCGCCGGGTGCACAACAACACCACCACGATCGCCAACGGCAACACCAAGGGCAGCGCGAACTCCGCGAACACCGAAGGCGTCAGCACGTCCCCCAGGTCCACCACGTACCAGCCGAACAGCACCGCCATCCCGACGTTGAGCACCAGCGCCGCCCACCACGCGAACCGCCGCCCCCGCCGCAACCCCTCCGCCAGCACCAGCAACAACAACGCGGGCACCACCGACATCAGCAACGCGGGCAACCGGTCGTACCCCGCCTGGGCCTGCGCCGTCCGGCACTGCGACCACGACTCCGGGTCCGCGCACAGCCCCGCCACGGTGTCCGCGTCGGGCTGCGGCACCGCCAACACGTCGGTGAACCACGACAGCGGCCCGTTGGCGTAAGGCGACAGCCACACCACGATCGGCCCCAACGCCGAAGCCGCCAACAGCAACGCCACCAGCACCCTGGTCTCCGACCCCGGCACCCCCGCCGGACGCCGCCGCACCGCCCCCACCAGCAGACCGACGACCCCGCCGCACAGCCTCAGCACGTCCTCCAGGTACCCGGAGTACAACGCCAGCACCAGCAGCCCGAGCACCAGGAACAACCGCACCCGCCGACGCCACAACGGCGGCAGCCGGAAGCTCAACGCCAACGCCAACCCGGCCACCCCCGGCGACAGCCCCACCGCCAGGTCGTACTCCAGCGACGACGGCCAACTCCACCCCGTCGACGCGCCCAGCCGCACCAGCCCGGCCCCCGCGAACACCGCCGCCACCTGACACCCGACGACCAGCGCCAGCGTCCGCCACGGCCCGAATTCCCGCTCCGCGACCGGCCCGAACACCAGCAGCAGCACGCTGGTGCCCAGGTACCCGGCCAGGTTGGCGCACCACAAAGCGGACCCGACCGCCGTCCACAGTGGAGACGACACCCCGAACCCGACCTGGTCCAGCAACTCCTCCGAGGGACCCGACCACAGCGACCCGCTGACCGCGCCCACACCCCACAGCACGACCAGGGACGCCGTGGTGACGGGCGTCCGCCGGATCAGCGGACCAAGCCTGTGCGCCGCGCGAGCCACGGCAGCGAGTCGTACAGCCCCGGCCGCCAGACGTTCCAGTCGTGGCCGCCAGGCAGTTCCGTCCACCGCACGTCCATTCCCGCCCGTTGGCACGCTTCGTACACCTTCCTGTCCTCGTCGCGGTAGTAGACGTCCCCTTGGCCTGCCACGACCACGCCCTCGGTGTCGGGGAACCTCCGGGTCGCGAGGATGTCCAGCGGGTTGACCCGCCGGAACGCCTCACCATCGCCGCCGAACAGCTCCCGGACGGTGTCCGCGCGGGTGCCCAGGGTCGGCTCGGACTGGCCGGAGATGTCGATGAACTTCCCGTAGACGTCGGGCGCGCGGACGGCCAGTTGCAGCGCGCACGTGCCGCCTTGGGAGAACCCGGCGATGGTCCACGCCGTGCGCCGCCGGTCGACGGAGAGCCGCTGCTGGACCCAGTTCGGCACGTCCTTGGCCAGGTAGGTCTCCAGCGCGCCGCGCGGGGAGTCCACGCAGATCGGGTTGGCCATCAGGGAACCGAGTTGGTCGACCATGACGACGATCGGCGCGAGCCCGCGGTGCTGTCTGGCGAACGCGTCCAGGTGGGTGGTGAGTTGGCCGGCGTCCAGCCAGTCGCGGGGCGTGCCCGGCTGGCCCGCCAGCAGCACGACCACAGGCAGCCGAGGGCGTGGCGACACCGCGTAGGCGGGTGGCAGGTACACCCAGGCGTCACGAGGTCGGTAGTCGGTGCTCGCCGGGATCGACGCCGACGACACGGTTCCCTTGTCCGGAACGCTTGCCGGCTGCCACACGTCGGCGAGCACGTGCCCGTCCGGCACCGCGAGCTCACCAGCGGGCCGGGCGGCCTCGTCCAAGTCCACGGTCTCGGCCAGCAACGGCCCCAGGACCGCCCGCAGGGTCGGGTACTGCCCGTAGAAGGTGTTCACCCCGGACAACGCGCCGACCAGCACGATCACCACGGCGAACACGGCGACCAGCCGACGCGAACGCGCCCGCCACCGCACCGCGGCCAACACCACGGCGAGCACGAGAGCGCCCAGGCACACCAGCACTTTCAGCGGCAACGGCTCGGGAAACGGCCGCCACACCATGTTCACGACCAGCCCCACCAAGGCGGCGGACAGCACCCCGGCGAGCACCGCGAACAGGACGATCCGGAAAGGACGGACACCAATGGCCAACAACACCACACCGGCGGCGGCCACCACTGTGACCACCGCCGGGATGGGTCCGTTGATCAGCGAAAGGTCGAGCACCCGGGTTCCCCGTCACATCGTCGGCGCGATGCGTCCAGTGCACCTCGGCGCGCTGCCGGGGCACATCGGACCAACGGCGGGTCCCCGTCCGCCTTACGGCTTGCCGGAAATCAGACCCGGGTCTGACAACCCGATCACTCCCAGTGCCAACGCGGCACGTCGCCCGCGCTGTCCGGGTAGGCCTCGCCCGGCTGCGACACGTCCCGGGCGATGGCGGTGCCCCAGTCGATGTAGCGGCCGAAGCTGTCCTGGAGGCGGTCGTCGGCGGGCAGCACCTCGCGTGCCGACTCCTTCATCAGTTCCGCCCAGCGCGCCCGCTGCGGCTCGCTGATGCCCAGGCCGTGGTGCGCCTGGAGGATGTGCAGGTGCCCGCCCAGCTCCTCCGTGAAGGTGGCCGGGCCGCCGAACACCTCCGCCAGCCACACCGACACGTGCTCCAGGTGCTTGCGCGTGAAGTTCTCGAAGAGCGGCTTCAGCAGCGGATCGTCGAGCACCTTGGCGTAGAACACCTCCACCAGCTCGTCCAGCACCTTGCTGCCGCCGATGGCGTCGTACATCGTTTGCTGCTCGGTCACGTGCCGATGATGGTCGTGCTCTTCACCGCACGCACGTGGTTTCGCGGCGGGCGGACGGTTCAGCGGCGCAGGGTGCGCTGGAAGAACACGCCCACGAGGTCGCGGACGAGCGGGACCGACCGTTCGGCGTGGATCTCGCCGACGAGCTTGACCCGGTCCTGTTCGGTCATCAGGCGGGCGTCGACGAAGGCCTCCGTCATGGGGGCGAAGTCGGTGAACACCCAGTGCGTGGCGTGGTCGACCTGGTGGTGCCGGGTGCGCGGGCCGTGCGCGAGCATCGCCGCCCACGAGGTGCGGTACCGTTCGTCGAGGTAGCCGTCCGTGCCGACCAGGAACAGCGGCCGGTCCACGCCGTCGCGGGCGACCGGGAGCAGTTCGCCGGGCTTGCCGGGTTCGACCGCGTAGTCCAGGTGGCCTTCCAGGTTCACCGCCGCGTCGATGCGCGGGTCCTCGTACATCGCCTGGGCCGCCGTGGTGCCGCCCGCCGAGTGCCCGTACATGCCGATCCGGCGCAGGTCCAACGACCTGGCCAGGTTTCGCGGCAGGTCGCGGCCGGCCGCGTCCGGGTTGCCGCCGGCGGCGAGCAGTTCGAGCTGGTCGAGGACGAACTTCGTGTCGGTGAGCCGGACGGCGATCATGTCCCGGAAGACGGCCGGCTTGACGCGCGGGTCCTCGGGCAGGGCGATGGTGCGCACCCGGCCGTCGGGGAACTCGACCTCGCTGGTCTCACCGGGGTGGTCCATCGACACGACCACGAACCCGCGGCTCGCGAGGTCCTCGGCCAGCGCGGTGTTGATCGTGCGCGGGTCGCCGCCGCCCGTGCTGTACAGCAAGACCGGCCGCCGCCCAGCCAGCGCTGGCGCGTTGGTGTGCGAATGCGTCTTGGTGGCGGCCCAGTCCACTCCCGACTTGGGCAGCTCCGGGTGCCCGTACACCGCGTCCAACTGCCCGAACACCCCGGCGGCCTGCGGCGTCATCTGCGGCGCGACCGGGTAGCCGCGCACGGTCCGCGCCGGGTAGTGCACCGACACCATCAGTTCACGCGGTTTTCCCACGGCGTCCGGCCACGGGTCGGTGCGCTGGTGGTCGACCAGGTGCAGGGTCGTGACGCCCACCTTGTGCGGTCCGGACGGCGCGGGCAGCAGCCCCGCCTCCTGTTCCGCCACGGCGGGCACGGTGCTCATGGCGAGCAACGCGGCCGTCAAGCCGATGATTTTGCGCAACACAACAATCCCCCTTGTATCTCATTCAGTGGCGCCCGGCGGACACCCCCTGCCCGCCGGGCGCCGGTTCACCGCGAGGCCGCGTACATGCGCCCCACGTAGTCCCACAGGCCGTCGCCCAGGTCGGACAGCGACTGGCCGGGCAACACGTCGCGCAGCACGCCGTGGCCGTGCTGCCGGAAGAACGTGCTCATCGACCGCAGGATGTCCGGGTCGTCCCCGGCGAACATGCGGCCGATCTTCGCCAGCCGCCGCCCCTCGGCCTGCACCTCCGGGTCCTCCACCGGGGTGGCGGCGCGGTAGTGGGCGATGATCGCCGACAGCACCTTGGGCCACTCGGCGTCCAGGTGGCGGCGCTCGTCGTCGGTCAGGCGGTCGGCCAGGTCGAACAGCTGCTGCCGCTGGTCGCGGGTCAGCGAGTCGTCGAACACCGTGGTCGAGCCCAGCAGCGCGAGCAGGGCGCCCGGGTCGGGGCGCGGCCCGTCGAGCTGCTCGAGCAGGCCGCGGGTCTGGCGGCGCAGCGTCTCCAGCCGCCACACCTGGTCGTCGAGCTCCTCCAGGTGCGCGGTCAGCAGGTCGCGCAGCCCTGCGGGGTCGGCCAGCGCCTCGCCGATCTCCTCCAGCGACATGCCCAGCTGCCGCAGCAGGCGGATGCGGTAGAGGCGCTGGAGGTCGGGTTCGGTGTAGCGGCGGTGACCGGAGGGCGTGCGCTCACTGGGACGCAGCAGACCCAGCTCGTCGTAGTGGTGCAGCGTGCGCACCGTGAGGCCGGTGACCTTCGCCAGGGCGCCGACGCTCCAGCGCGGCTGCTTCTCGTGTTCGGTTCCGGTCACACATCGACCATAAAACCTCACGTCGGGTCAGGTTCAACACCGTATCGGGTGGTATCGGATCGGAGGGGTTGTCCTCGAGCGAAGGGTCCCGTTCGTCGTAGTGGTGGAATGGCACCGACGACAGGAGTCGACCCCATGAAGTACATGCTGCTGATCTGCGCCTCGCCCGGTGTCGAACCGGACGGCGGTGGCATCACGATCGACCAGTGGCTCGCCGAGGTGGAGGGCAAGCGGCTGGACGGGTCGGAGCTCGCGTCCCGGCGCACCGCGACGACCGTGCGCACCCGCGGTGAGGAGGTGCTGCTGTCGGACGGGCCGTTCGCCGAGACCAAGGAGCACATCGTCGGCTACGACGTGATCGAGTGCGCGGACCTGGACGAGGCGGTCCTCATCGCGTCGCGGCACCCGGTGGCGCGGTTCGGCGCGGTGGAGATCCGGCCGTTCGCGGACGCGTGACGGGTTCGCCGATGGCTGGTGAGGTTCGCCGATGGCTGGTGGGGTTCGCTGATGTCCGGTGAGGCCGAGTGTCGTACCCCGGTGGGAGAATGGAACCGGGGGCCGGAGGCCGCGCCGGACGCGGTCGTCGCCGAGGTGTTCCGGGCCGAGCGGACCCGGATCGTGGCGACGTTGATCCGGGTGACCGGCGACTTCGAGCTGGCCGAGGAGTGCGTGCAGGACGCGTTCGCGCAGGCGCTGGAACGGTGGCCGCGTGAAGGCGTCCCGCACCGCCCCGGAGCCTGGCTGACCACCGCCGCCCGCAACCGGGCCGTGGACCGGGTGCGGCGGGCGGCGGTGGAGGCGGCCAAGCTGCCGCTGACCCTCGCCGACCCGGCCGAGGACGACGGGTTCGGCGACGACGTGCTGCGGCTGGTCTTCACGTGCTGCCACCCGGCGCTGTCGCTGGAGGCGCGGGTCGCCCTGACCCTGCACACGGTGGCGGGCCTGGCGGTCGGGGACATCGCGCGGGCGTTCCTGGTCGCCGAGTCGACGATGGCGAAGCGGCTGGTGCGGGCGCGGGCCAAGATCCGGGCCGCCCGCATCCCGTACCGCGTGCCGCCCGCGCACCTGCTGCCGGAACGGACCGGTGGCGTGCTGGCCGTGCTGTACCTGCTGTTCAACCAGGGGTACTCGGCGGTCGAGCGGTGGGAGCTGTGCGCGGAGGCGATCCGGTTGGCCCGCACGCTCGTGGCGCTGATGCCCGACGAGCCCGAGGCGGTGGGCCTGCTGGCACTGATGCTCCTGCACGACTCGCGCCGCACGGCCCGCGTGTCCGGCGACGACCTGGTGCCGTTCGCCGAGCAGGACCGGTCGACGTGGGACGCCTCGCGCATCGCCGAGGGCACGGCCCTGCTGGACCGGGCGCTGCGGCGCGGGCGGCCGGGTCCGTACCAGGTGCAGGCGGCGATCGCCGCGTGCCACGTGGCCGACGACGGGCCGGACTGGCCGCAGATCGCGCTGCTGTACGGGCGGTTGCAGGCGCTGGTGCCGTCGCCAGTGGTGGCGTTGAACCGGGCGGTGGCGGTGTCCGAGGCGGACGGCCCGGAGGCGGGGTTGGCGCTGGTCGAAGCCCTGGCGGACCAGCTGTCCGACCACCACCTGTGGCACGCTACCCGGGCCGACCTGCTGCGTCGGCTGGGCCGGGCGGGTGCGGCGGAGGCTTACCGGACTGCCGCGGCGTTGGCGCCTGGCGAGGCGGAGCGTCGGTTCCTGGCGCGGCGGGCCGACCGGTGCACGGGATGAGCAGGGCGGTGACGTTGTCGTGGCCGCCGGGCGCGACCGTTCCACCGCATCGGGCACAAGGTGTCATTTCCACTCCCACCCTATCCCGAGCACACCGCGCGGCACGTCCCTCGCGGTCAGGTGGGCCATGCGGCCGGGGGCGAGCACCAGGTCGGCGCCGGGTTCCACCGGGCCGTCGTCGTGTTGGGACAGTGCGAAGCAGCGCACCGGCAGGCGCGGCTCGGTGAAGCGGACGCTCGCCACGTAACTGCCCACCGGGTAGCGGAACGCGCGGCGGTAGTCCACGGCCTCCGTGCCGTCCTCCACGGTGAACGCGTACTCCAGCAGGTGCGTCTGGCCGGCGCGCAGGGCGTGGTCGAGCAGCAGTTCCACCGCGATCACCGGGGCGCGCGGGTGCCGTCGGACCCGGCCCAGGCGGCAGTTCTGCACCGCCTCCGGCGCGATCGCGTCCGGGTCGGTGCCCGGGTCCGCGCAGTACACCGCCAGGTGCCGGTCCGGGTGGCCGTCGACGGCCAGCAGCACCTGCCGGGTGTGCACGCGCCGGATCGTCCCGCACCCGTCGACGGACACCGCGTCGTCCTGGCACCACAGCCGCAGGTTGCCGTCCGACGGCCCGACCAGCGCGTCCACCGTCTCCGCCAGCGATTGCGCGGGTTGCAACATGCTGCCGTACCGGCCGGTCGCCCGCCGTCGCGCCGCCCACCGGCCACGCGGGCGGGGCGGACCCAGCAGCGACTCCAGCGAGTGCCTCGGCAGCCCCAGGATGGCTTCGATGGCCTGCACGGCCCGCAGCGAGTCGGCCCGCTCGGGACGGCTGCGCCCCAGCCGCCAGTAGCTCAGCGTGGCCAGGCTGACGTGGATGCCGCGCCGCGCGAGGCGGTCCCGCAGGCGTTCCAGGGTCAGCCCGCTGCGCTCGATCGCCGCGCGCAGCGCCTCGTGGAACGGGCCGGTGCGCAGCAGCACGTCGACGTCGGGTCCGACGGACACGGCGTGCCCCCTCGACTGTGGAAGAAAACAGTCTAGGAGCCCGGTTCCGCCCGGCATGACCGACGAACGACGGTAGCCGTTCACAGTTTTGGCGCGAGTTCCACAGTAAGGCGCCGCGGGCTCCGGGTGGTCTTGACCACTCGGCGGAGGCGGGGGTGTCATCGGGCGCGCGGCGGTCCTCCCTGCACCGGGCCGCCGGTTCCCTGCAAGTGTCCTGGAGGGCACATGTCCTTTACCCTGCGGCGATTCCTCGCTCTCGGGGCGTCGCTGGTCGCCGGCGCGGCGGTGCTGGTCGGGCCGCCGACCGCCACCGCGCAGCCGGACCTGGCGACGACCGTCCGCTCCGCCGTGCTCGCGAAGCACGGTGCCGCGCTGCAAGAGCAGTGGGGCACCCGGTCGCTGCGCGAGCCGCTGTTCGAACCAACCCGGGTGTCCGGTGACTGGGTGTTCGGCAGCACCACCGTCCCCCTGGCGTACGGGCAGGAACACGGGGCTCCGCTGATGGCCCTGTTCCTGGCGCGGCGCGACCGCGGCTCCTGGAAGGTCGAGTTCGACGGCACTCCCGGGTTCGCTTCGATGGCGCAGGACGCACCCGTCCTCAGCGCCGGCGAGAAAGAGACGTTCCGCAACAACGCCTCCGGCGTCCAGACCCTCGCCGACACCGGCCTCGGCCTGCCGTGGCCGCAGGGCGTGGCGTGGTGGATGGGCGGCGGTCCGCACGGCAACAGCGGCAGCAGCCGGCCGTTCAGTTCCATCGACTTCAACGGCGGCGACGGGCGTGTGCTGTCCGCCGGTGCCGGGCGCGTCTACAAGAGCTGCATCGCGGGTCGTAGTGCGCTCGTGAAAGTCGTGCACGACAACGGTTACAGCACCACGTACTACCATATGTACGACCTGACCACCTTGGCCGACGGCAGTGCCGTGCGCACCGGGACGTACCTCGGGCACATCGGCAACGAACTGCCGTGTGGCGGTTCCAGCACCGGTGCGCACGTGCACTTCTCGCTGTTGAAGGGCAACACGCACATCAGCGTGCACGGGATGATCATCGGCGGCTGGACGTTCTACGAGGGCTCCCAGGCCTACGGCGGCTACGCGCAACGCGGCAGCACCCGCGTGAACGTCGGCGGCAAGGTCACCAACTACGGCGCCGGGACTACCTTGCCGACCGGCACCGTGAACGGCGGCTCGAACAGCTCGGTGAACCTGCGCTCCGGCCCCGGCCTCAGCTACGACACCGTGGGCACGGTCGCGAGCGGCACCGTCGTGTCGATCGCGTGCACCGCGCGCGGTGAGACGGTGCGGGGCGTGTGGGGTCCGACCGACCTGTGGAACCGCCTCCAGGACGGCAAGTGGATCAGCGACGGGTTCGTGGACACGGGCTCCAACGACCCGGTGGCGCCCGCTTGCTGAACCGGGGCCGTGGGCGGGCTCCGGCCTGCACCGAACCCGCCCACGGCCCTGCCGGGTTCGACCAGCGAGAACATGCTCCGATCGTACGGAGGACGGTATTTGGACTACAGTCCGGTTGTGCCCGAGACGGACCACGAACTGCACGTCCTGCGCGGCTCACGGCCGAAGGAGCGGGCTGATGCCGCGCGGAACCGGGTGGCGGTGTTGGAGGCTGCCGCCGGGTTGTTCCGGGAGCACGGGGTGGAGGCCGTGTCGATGGACGCCATCGCTACCGCGGCCGGGGTGGGCAAGGGCACGCTGTTCCGCCGGTTCGGGGACAAGGCCGGGCTGGCCGCCGCGTTGCTGGACGAGCAGGAACGCGCCCTCCAGGAGGCGGTGCTGACCGGTCCGCCGCCGCTGGGACCCGGGGCCGACGCCCGTGCCCGGGTGAGGGCGTTCGTCGCGGCCTACCTCGACTACCTGCTGCCCCACCTGGCCCTGGTCCGCATGTCGGAGACGGCCTCACCGGCCGCTCGCTACCGGATCGGCGCCTACCGCTTCTGGCACCGCCACCTCGCCCTGCTGCTGACCGGCCCCGACCCGGACGCCGACGCGCACACCCTGCTGGCCGCCCTGTCCGCCGAGCACGTGCACGCGGTCCTGCCCGATCTGGGCCCGGACCGCGTGCGCCGCGCCGCCCTGCGCCTCGCCGACGCCCTCAGCTGAGCGCCCGAGGGAACCGGCGCACCACCACGAGCACCGGGACCAGCAGAAGCAGGACACTCCACGGGAACGACGTCGGGCCGGCCGCGTCGAGCAGCACACCACCCACCACACCGCCGCCGGCCATAGCCACGTTCCACAAGGTCACCAGCATGGCCTGCGCGGTGTCGGCCGCCGGACCGCCGGCGTGCGCGACGGCGGTCTGGAGCAAAGTCGGCACGCCACCCCATCCCAAGCCCCACAACGCAACCGCGACGAACACCGCCCCTGGGCTCTCGAACAGCAACCCCGCGGCACCGACGGCCACCAGCAAGGTCGCCACCACCGTCAAGGCCCGTAGCCGCCGGTCGATAGACACGCCCACCAGCCAGATGCTCACGATCGACGCCACCCCGAACACCAGCAGCACGACGTCCACCGAACCGCCCATCCCCACCGCACCCAGGAACGTGGCGATGTAGGTGTAGAGGATGTTGTGCCCCAACACGAAAGCCGCCGTCACGACCAGCACCGCCACCACCCCGGGCATCCGCAGCGCCGCCACCACCTGCCGCCGACCCGCCGCCTCACCGGGGAAGTCGGGCACGGCCACCACGATCCACCCGACCAGCACCACGGCGATCCCGGTCATCACCCAGAACGCCACCCGCCAGCCCACGGCCTGCCCGAGGAACGTCCCCGCCGGAACACCCAGCGACAGCGCCAGCGGGATGCCGGCCATCACCACCGCGATCGCCTTGCCCGCCAACTCGACCGGGGCCACCCGACGGGCGTAACCGGCCAGCAGCGCCCACACCACGCCCGCCGCCACACCGGCCACGAACCGCGCCACCAACGTCACCGCGTAGACCGACGAGACCGCCGTCACCGTGTTGGCCACCGCGAACCCGACCACGGCCACCAACAACAACCGCCTGCGCCGCCACGACGCCGTCGCCGCCACCAGCGGGATGGCCGTGATCGCCGTCCCGATCGCGTACACGGTCACCAGTTGACCCGTCGCCGACTCGCCCACGCCCAGGTCCGCGCTCATCGCGGGCAGGACGCCGGCGGGCAGCGCCTCGGTCAGGACGGTCACGAACGCCGCCGTGGTCAGGGCGAGCAGCGCCCCCAGCGGCAGCCTCACCGATGTCATCACCATGACCCGTATGCTCAAACCCTCACACAGGTGTGAAGGTCAAAGTGAGGGGGAGCACATGCGCATCGGCGAGCTGGCGGAGCGAACGGGGACGTCCCGCCGCCTCCTGCGCTACTACGAGGAACGCGGCCTGATCGTGTCCACCCGCTGCGCCAACGGCTACCGCGCCTACGACGAGCGCCTGGTGGACCGCGTCCTCCAGATCCGAGGCCTGCTCGACGCGGGCCTGCCGACCCGGATCATCAAGCAGATCCTGCCCTGCCTGGACAAGCCGCGCGCCATCTACTTCCCCGACGCCACACCGGAAATGCTCGCGACCCTGGAACGGGAACGCGACCGCATGACCGCGCGGGTGGCGTGCCTGACCCGCAACCGCGACGCGATCTCCGAGTACCTGGACGCGGTCAAGGAGTACAACGGTCGGCGATAGTTGGGGCATAACGGTTTCCGCACCGGCGGGACACCGGACGACGGGTTCCGCCGGTGCGGGCGCGATCACTGGGCGGGGCGCAGCTCGCGGCCGGAGGCGGTGAGGTGCTCCCACGTCCGGCCGCGCTGGCTGGGCGGCGCGGAGCCGTCCGCGTTGCGCAGCGGGTACACCAGCCCGAAGGGCACGGGCTGGTCGAACTCGTCACCGCTGCGGATGTCGATCAGATCCCGGACATGCGCCATCACGACCTCCTCGCGGGGTGGGGTGGCGGCCCCGGGAGGGGGGCCGAGTGGGTGGATGTCTGTCACTTACCCGTTTCCGCGGGATGACAAGCGGGTTTCCGTTGCTGCATCAGGGTGAAGTCGGATTCCCTGCGCGATCACCGTGCCGCAGCACCGAACACAGGTCGGTCAGCGCACGCCCCAGCGGCAGGTCCACCCGGACCGACGCGTGCACGTCACCGCGCGTGCGACCCTGGTTGACGATCACCACCGTCTTCCCCGCCTTCGCCGCGTGCCGCACGAACCGCAGCCCGGACATGACCGTCAGCGAAGACCCCAGCACCACAAGGGACCGGGCCGCGTCCACCAGCCGGAAGCACTCGTCCACGCGCGGCTTGGGCACGTTCTCGCCGAAGAACACCACGTCCGGCTTGAGCACCCCGCCGCAGTCCGCGCACGGCACGACCCGGAAGTCGCGCACGTCCTCCGCCGACAGCTCCACGTCCCCGTCGGGGTTGATGCGCGTGGCGGTGGCCCGGAAGTCGGGGTTGGCCTCGCGCAGCCGGCGGTCGAGGTCCTCGCGGGGCGTGGTGCGGCGGCAGTCCAGGCACAGCACGCGGTCGAGGTTGCCGTGCAGCTCGACGGCGTCCCGCGTGCCCGCCGCGTGGTGCAGGCCGTCGACGTTCTGCGTGATGACACCAGAGACGAAGCCCGCTTCGCGCAACGCGTGGACGGCGTGGTGGCCGTCGTTGGGGCGGGCGCGGGCGATGGTGCGCCAGCCGAGGTGGCTGCGCGCCCAGTACCGGCGGCGGCCGTCGACGCTGCCGACGAACTCGTCGTAGGTCATCGGCGTGTGCCGGCGCAGGCTGCCGGTCGCGCCCCGGTAGTCCGGGATCCCCGACTCGGTGGACAACCCGGCGCCGCTGAGCACCACCGCACCACCCCGCGCGACCACCGGGACGACCTCGTCCAGGCTGGTGGCGCGCGGCAGGGGCGCGGCGGTGTCGGTCCAGCTCAACGTGGGGCGCGTGCGCACGCGCTCCAGCTTACGTCGGCTCGGGGCGCAGCCGGCCGGTTCACCCGGCACGGCCCTCGGCTAGAACTTGACCGTCGCGCAGCCCAGGCGCGGCCCGGCCGTGCCCGCCTTCCCGGGTTCGGTGGCCGTCTTCTGCGCGTGGATCACGACGGAGCCCGCGCGGCGGTCGGTGAACTGCCAGGGCACGGTTGTCGTGATCACCGCGTGGCCGCGGTCGTCGGTGGTGAAGTCCAGCCAGATCTCGTTGGTGGGGTTGGCGTAGGTCGGGTCCACCGAGGGCTGGTTCGGGTCCACCACGTGCTGGTGGTGCGCGCCGGCGTCGGTCGGGGACGGCCCGCACGGCTTCTCGTGCGCGTGCGAGCCGTAGGTGCGGTTGGGCACCAGCCCGTAGACGCTCAGCAGCACCTTCGTGCTGTCCCGTCGCGGCGTGGCGACCACGAGCACCTTGGCGCCCGGCGCGATGAGCGCGGTGTCGTAGGTGAACGCTTTCGTGGCCACGTCCGGGGTCGCGAACCGCGCGACGGTCACCGCGACGCCGTTGCCGCCGCCGGTGTCCTCGGGGGCCGCGGTCGCGGTGCCGGCGGTGACGACGAGCGCCGCGCCGACAAGGGTGAGGAGACGCTTCACGCGAATGCCTTTCCGAATGGTCGGCGGCCGGTTGTCTGCCTGCACCGCGACGCTAGCACGGTGATCTACCACGAATTGGTGAACGAATGCGAAAAACACCCGGCTCACCCGTTTTGGTACCACCACCGGGTGCCGTCGGCCGTGTCCTCGATCGCGATTCCGCGGTCGCGCAGGCCGTCCCGGATCTTGTCCGCCTCGGCGAACCTCCGGGCCGCCCGCAGCTCCCGCCGCCGGGCCAGTTCGGCCGCCACGTAGGCGTCCTCGCCGGCCGGCTGCTCCAGGTCGAAGGCGTCGAACAGGCCGTCCACCTCGCGCAGCAGCGCCAGCGCGGCCGGGCCCGGTGGCTCGCCGGTCCGGTTCTGCTCGCGGACGTACTCGAACAGCGCGGCCATCGCGCCGGGCGTGTCCAGGTCGTCCTCCAGGTGGGCGAAGAACCGCTCCCGCGTCCGCTCGACCAGTTCCAGCGCCGCCGCCGACTCGACGTGCCGCGGGTCCACCAGCCGCGCGAAGTTCTCCACCCGCCGCCGGGCCGCGCGGGCGTGCGCCAGGGTGACGTCGTTGAACTCCATCGACGACCGGTAGTGCTGGCTGAGGAACGCGTACCGGAGGGTGCGGAAGTCGGCCAGCTCCAGCGCCTGCCGGATGGTCAGGAAGTTGCCCGCGCTCTTGGCCATCTTCGCGCCGTCCACGCGCAGCAGCCCGGCGTGCAGCCAGTGCCGCACCAGCGGGACCTTGCCCGACGCCGCCTCCTGCTGGGCGATCTCGGCCTCGTGGTGCGGGAAGATCAGGTCCACCGCGCCGCCGTGCAGGTCGTACTGCGGCCCGAACACGGCCTCGGTGATCGCGGTGTCCTCGATGTGCCAGCCGGGCCGGCCGGGGCCAAGCGGCGTGTCCCAGTACGGCTCGCCGGGCTTGCGCGCCTTCCACAGCGCGAAGTCGCCCGGGTTGCGCTTGCCGGCGTGCTCGTCGATGCGGGCGACGGAGTCCTCCGCCTCGACGTGCGTGCGGCCGGACAGCTTGCCGTAGTCGGGGAAGGTGGACAGGTCGAAGTACCAGCCGTCGTCGAGCCGGTAGGCGTGGCCGCGGTCGATCAGCGCCTGCACCTGGGCGACGATGTCGTCGATGTGGTCGTGGGCGCGCTCGTAGGTGTCGACGGACGTGTTGCGCAGCGCCGCCATGTCCTCCAGGTAGCGCGCCTCGAACCGGGCCGACAGCTCGCGCGGCAGGACGCCCAGCTCGGCCGCCCGCTTGATGATCTTGTCGTCCACGTCGGTGATGTTCTGCGCATACGTGACGTCGAAGCCGCGGTTCTTGAGGAAACGCGCGACGAAGTCGAAATGCGTGTAGGTCTTGGCGTGGCCGATGTGGCTGTAGTCGTAGACGGTCGGGCCGCAGACGAACATCCGGACCACGCCGGGCGTCATCGGCTCGAACGGTTCTTTGCTCTTGGTGAGCGTGTTGAAAAGGCGAACGGACACCGCAAGTTCTCCCTCGGGTGTTTGGAATCGGTGTTTAAGAATTCACCGACGCCCGACACTCGGCCACGACACGGCGCACCGCATCGTCGGAAGAACCGAAGATGACCCACACAAGAACGGAGTGTAGCAGCAACCACGCTCCGTGATCACCCTCCGTCGAACCCGACTTCCGGCCGTGCCCGGCCCACCGACGCCTGCGGCAACGTCACCGGGACCCGAGTGAGGAGGACTCGTGCGAAGACTCTTAACCACCGCCGCGACGCTCGCCCTGCTGACCGCAGGACTGGCGCCCGCGGCCCACGCCGCCCCCGAGACCACCGCCGAACAGCCGCCGCAGGTCACCGACGAGCTGCCGCACCCGTTGGAGGACAAGCGGCGGGCGTTGAAGCAAGAAGCGCTGGCCAAGGTGCTGACCGGCGAGGCCACCGCGGTGCAGCGCGACGGCAGCAAGGTCGTGAAGCTGGGCGGCAAGAACGGCAAGGTCGACCAGTACGTCGAGCTGGAGCGCCAGAAGACCGACAAGGTCTTCGTCGTGCTCGCCGAGTTCGGCGACGAGCGCCACCCGCAGTACCCCGACCAGGACACCGCGCCCGCCACCCCCGGCCCGAAGCGGTTCGACGGCCCGGCGCACAACGCGATCCCCGAGCCCGACCGCGCGGTGGACAACACCACCATCTGGCACCCGGACTTCAGCCGCGCCTACTTCGAGGACCTGTACTTCGCCACCGCGCCCGGCGCGAACTCGGTGGCCACCTACTTCGACAAGCAGTCCTCCGGCCGCTACACCGTCGAGGGCACGGTCACCGACTGGGTGAAGGTCCGCTACAACGAGGCCCGCTACGGCCGGTCCAACGGCTACCCGTGCGGCGGCAACGTCTGCAACAACTCCTACGACCTGGTGCGCGACGCCGTCGCCCAGTGGTTCGCCGACCAGAAGGCCGCGGGCCGTTCCACCGAGGACTTCCGCGCCCAGCTGGCCGAGTACGACACCTGGGACCGCTACGACTTCGACGCCGATGGCGAGTTCTCCGAGTCGGACGGCTACCTCGACCACTTCCAGGTCGTGCACGCGGGCGGCGACCAGGCCGACGGCGACCCGTGGCAGGGCGAGGACGCGATCTGGAGCCACCGCGGGTACGCGTTCAAGAACTACAACTCCGGCCCGGGGAGCAACAAGCTCGGCGGCGCGCCCATCGGCGACACGGGCCTGTGGGTCGGCGACTACACGATGCAGCCGGAGAACGGCGGCGTCAGCGTGTTCGCCCACGAGTACGGCCACGACCTGGGCCTGCCCGACCACTACGACACCAGCGGCGGCGGCACCAACGGCGTCAACTGGTGGTCGCTGATGGGCCAGACCCGCGTCGGCGTCGGCAACGAGCCGCCGGGCACCCGCGCCAACGAGCTGTCCGCGTGGGACAAGCTCCAGCTGGGCTGGCTGGACTACGAGGTCGCCGTGGCGGGCCAGGAGCGGGTGTTCGACCTCGGCCCGCACGAGTACAACAGCGAGCGGGCGCAGGGCCTGGTGGTCGTGCTGCCGGACGTGTCCAAGACCTTCGACTACGGCGACCCGTTCGCGGGCTCGAAGATGTGGTGGAGCGACAAGGGCAACGACCTCGACCACTCGATGACCCGGCCGGTGGACCTGACCGGCAAGTCCACCGCCGAACTGACCCTGAAGGCGCGCTTCGACATCGAGGAGGACTTCGACTACCTCTACGTCGAGGCCGCCAACGCCGACGGCAGCTGGACCCAGCTCGACGGCACCGTGGACGGCAAGCCGTTCGTCCGCGACTCGGGCAACGCGCCGTCGATCAGCGGCACGTCGGGTGGCCGTTGGGTCGATGTCCGCGTCCCGCTGACCACGTACGCGGGCCAGAACACCAAGCTGCGCTTCGCCTACCGGACCGATGGCGGCCTTGCGCTGCAAGGGTTCTTCGCCGACGCGATCACGGTGACCGCGGACGGCGCGCCGGTGCTGGAGGACGGCGCCGAGACCGGTTCCGGCTGGACGCTCAAGGGTTTCCGGGCCACGGCGGGCACCGAGACCAAGGCGTTCGACCAGTTCTACATCGCCTCGAACCGGACCTACGAGTCCTACGGCGCCTACAACCGCACCGGCCCGTACCGCTACAGCTTCCCGGACAAGCCGGACTGGGTGGAGCACTTCCCCTACCAGGACGGCCTGCTGGTGTCGCTCTGGGACACCAGCTTCCTGGACAACAACACCAGCGAGCACCCCGGTGAGGGCCTGATCCTGCCGATCGACGCCAACCCCGCGCCGATCTACCACCTCGAAGGCCGGCCTTGGTCGCCGACCGTGGGCGGTTACGACGCGCCGTTCGGGTTGCAGAAGTCGGACTCGTTCACGCTGCACATCAACGGCAAGGCGTCCTATGTGCGCGGTCAGCCGGCGCGGCCGGTGTTCGACGACACCAAGCAGTTCTGGTACCCGGAGACCCCGACGACCGGCGTCAAGCTGCCCGCGGTCGGCGTCGGTCTACGCGTGTTGACCCAATCCGGCACGTCGATGCGGGTCAAGCTGTTCAGCACCAAGTAGACGGTCGCGGCGCCGGACGTGATCAATTCAGTGTCACGTCCGGCGCCCGTCCGGCGATGTAGACGGACATGGTGAGATCACGCGGCACCGCCGCCGCCCTCGTCGCCTTCCTGTCCCTGACCGGCTGCGCACAACAGCCCGCACCGGCCAGTCCCGCCCAGACCACCACCACCGAGCCGCTGCGGGTCAGCCTGTGCGACGACCCCGGCGACCTGGTGGCGTGGATGCGCGACGAAGGCCTGGCCGTGGACGCCGCCCGCTGCACCGCCGACCCGACCGACCCGCGACCACTGCGGGCCTATGGCAAGTGGGCGTTCCCTCCGGGCGGGCGCGGCACCCCGCACGTGGAATCGGTGGAGATCGCGGTGTTCGCCGACCGCGGCCCGGACGGCGGCAGCGCGTTCGAGGACCTCAAAGCCGCCTACCCGCCGCACGAGCAGCGCACCGTCGCCGGGCACTACGCGAAGGTCGCCACCGGCCGGGGCCGGACCCTGATCGCACTGCCCGAGCTGGCCGAACCGCTGGACATCACCGTCACCACCACGATGACCGGCGCGACGGAGGCCGAGTACGCCCGCATCCGCGCCACGCACCTGGGTGCGTTGGAACAACTCGTGGCGACGCTGGTCCGGTCCTGAATTGCGGTTTTCCGAGTCCTGCGGAAACCCGCGCCGGTCCGGGGCAATAGCTGCTTCCGGTCGGGCGAATTCACCCGGAATCGCCGGCGCGCCGCCCGCCGACCGGGTAGAGGCGCGAACCCGCCGAGTGCGGCGTCGAGCCGTTCGGCGCGACCGGGGTAGCCCAGGAGCGCTCCCGGCACGGCCACCCGGACGTCCGCGTGCGGCGTTCGGCCGAACGCGACCACACCGTTGCGGCTCCCGCGCCCCTCGGCGGCACCGCCGCGGCGCTCGGCGAACAGCGGCGGCGTGGAATATTCTTGCTCCGCGAATCACTTTCCACAATTGGGGCAAGGTCCGCGGGGATACGTACCCAATACAGAACGGACGACCTGACCGAGTGCGCGCGCCATCGCCCAATTCACCCGTTCAGCCGCTTCCCGAATTGGTGCCACGCCGAATACGGTCCTCCCCGGGCCGCCGATCGGGACATCGCGCGGTTCCTCCGGGGGACGGGGGCGTGGGGATTTGTGGGATCTCCTTTTGACGTTTCCGATGCGGAACGCTTCGCACCTTCTCCGGCACAAGGGCACGCAGGCTTCGCGTCAGGCGAGGTCCCCCAGTCCCGCTTGACGCCTGCGGAGGCCGGGGAGTCCGTCCACGGGGCTCCCCGGCCCTTCATCGTCGTCCAGAGCCCGTGATCGCCCTGGGCACGCACGAAAGGCCGAAGTCCACTGTGGAGCAGCCCGGCGGCTAGCGGGCGACGCGGACCTCGTCCGCGCGCACCCGCTTGCGCCGCACGAAGGAGTGGTCGACCGCGCAGCCGGCGAGCAGCGCGCCCGACACCAGGACCAGCGTTTCCCCACCCCGGACTGCGCATGCGCAGACCAGGACGGTCCAAAGCAGCAGCCTCATGACGCAAGGTTAGGGACCTGCGTCACACCCGTCGAAGGATTTGAGAAAAGCTTAGGGTTCGCGTTTCACCGCAGGGCCGCGGTGACCTCCTCGGCCGTCGCCGTCACCGAGAACATCGGGTAGTCGAACTTGATCGCGTTCTCGTGCTCTTCGGCCGAGGTCGCCGCCACGCAGTCGGTCAGGGTGATGACCTTGTAGCCGTTCTCGTAGCCGGTGCGCATGGTCGATTCGACGCAGCAGTTGGTGAGGAACCCACCGAGCACGATGGTGTCGATGCCTTTGCTGCGCAGGATGAAATCGAGGTTGGTGCTGGCGAACGTGTCCAGCCCGCGCTTGCCCTCGACGACGATGTCGCCCTGCTGGGGCGTGAGGTCGTCGACGATCGCCGCGCCCCAGGTGCCCTTCACGAACGCCTTGCCGTCCACGACGCCCTTGAGGATGCCGTAGGGGTGCCGCGAGATCTCGTGGTAGCCCTCGGCGAAGGTGATGGGCGCGTGCATCACGGTGGCTCCGGCCGCGCGGGCCGCCTCCACCAGCGCCACGGTCTTGGGCAGCATGCCCGTGTCCGCCATGACCGGGCTGACGGCGTCGTGCAGGACGCCGCCTTCGCTGGTGAAGTCGTTCTGGTACTCGATGAGCACCACGGCGGTCTTGGCGGGGTCGAGCGTGAGTTCGGTCATCGGGCACTCCCCTGCTTGTCGGCGGCACGGCCGTAGCCGATTCAACGGCCGCCGGCGGGGCGCGGCAATGCAGCGGACGGGTGGCGTCAGACCGTCTCCTCGGAGACCTTCCACAGCCGCGAGGCCGCCTCGGGGTCCAGCGCGTAGGCCGCGACACCGTTCACCAGTCCGCCCTGGTGGGGCAGGGCCTCGTTGGAGTCCTCGAAGTACCGGCCGGTCACGCCCTCGACCAGCGGTGACGCCGCCAGCAGCACCGAGGTCGCCGCGCCCTGCTCGACGGTCTTGACCACGCGGTCGGGCACGGTCGCGATGAGCCGCGCCATCTCCTCGGGGTCGACGTGCCGCTGGAGGTTGGTCGCGATGCTGCCGGGCATGAGGGCGTTGACGGTGATCCCGTCGGCGGCCCACCGCTGCGCCGCCTCGACGGCGAACAGGATGTTGGCGGTCTTGGACTGGCCGTAGGCGGACCACGGCTCGTACGGGCGGTCGTGGAAGTGGATGTCCTCGAACACCACCGGGGACATGAGGTGGGCGCTGGAGCTGACCACGACGACCCGTGCGCCTTCGGCGGCCAGCGCCCGGTGCAGGCCGGTGGTCAGCGTGAAGTGGCCCAGGTGGTTGGTGGCGAACTGGAGTTCCCAGCCTTCCGGCGTGCGGGTCTCCGGGGAGGCCATGACGCCGGCGTTGTCGACCAGGATGTGCAGCGGGCCGTCCCAGTTGGCCGCGAAGGCGGCGGCGGAGGCCTGGTCGGCCAGGTCGAGCGGGGCGACGCGGACCTCCCGGCCGGTGGTGGCCTCGATGTCGGCGGCGGTGCGCCGCCCGGCCTCGACGTTGCGGACGGCGAGGGTGACCTCGGCGCCGGCGGCGGCCAGGGCGCGGGCGGTCTCGACGCCGATGCCGGACGCGCCGCCGGTGACGACGGCGCGCTTCCCGGTCAGGTCGACGCCCGCCACCACCTCGGCGGCGGTGGAGTCGAAGGTGAAGGGCGTGGTGATGCGCTCGGACACGGGTCTGTCTCTCTGTTAGGCTTGAAGCGGAGGTGCCTCCGCTAATTCGACAGTAACCGGAGGTTCCTCCACTTAGCACTGTGACCTGCACCACACCAGGAGTCGCTATGACACGCCCGCTGCGCGCCGATGCCCAGCGCAACCGCGACAAGCTGATCGCGGTGGCCCTGGAGGCGTTCTCCGCCGACGGCGACGTGGCCCTGGAGACGGTGGCCAAGCGGGCCGGAGTCGGCATCGGCACGCTCTACCGCCACTTCCCCACCCGGGAGGCGCTGGTCGAGGCCGTCTACCGCAGCGAGCTGGCGAAGCTGTGCGACTCGGTGCCCGAGCTGCTGGCACAGCTGCCGCCGGAGCGGGCGCTGCGGGCGTGGATGGACAAGTTCGTCGAGTACATGGGCACCAAACGGGGCATGGGCGACGCGCTCAAGGCCGTCATCGCCTCCGGCGGCGACCCGTTCGCGCAGAGCAGGCGGCTGCTGCTGGACGCGGTGACCACCCTGCTGGACGCGGCCGGCGGCCCGCTGCGCGAGCGGGTGCGGCCGATGGACCTGCTGAGCACGCTCGGCGGCGTCGGCCTGGCCGCGATGGAGCCGGCCGACCCCGAACAGGCCGGCCGGATGCTGGACCTGGTGATGGACGGCCTGCGCTACCGGTCCGGCCGCGCCACCAACGACCAGAGGTAGCTCAACGGCTCACCCTCCGGTTCGTCGCGCTCGATGAACTCGGTGAGCAGCTCCAGCAGGCGCGCGTTCAGCTCGGCCTGCGACCCGGGGCCGAGCCTGAGGATCCCGCGCCGCACGTCCCGGCTCGCGTCCGGGCCGGCCTCGATGATCTCGGCGCGGTGCGCGCCCAACATCGCCAGGTCGACCTGCTGCGCCAAGCCCTCACCGTCGTCCACCAAACCGAGCCGCCAGGTGCGTCCGGTCGCACGGTAAGGGCGTTCCAACGCGCCTTTGGCGCCCGTGCGCACCGGTTCGGCGGCCAGGAAACCGGTGCCGACCAGGGCGCGCACGTGCCGCAGGACGGTCGCGGGCGCGACGTCGAGGCGTTCGGCCAGCTCCTGGTTGGTCCACGCGCGGTCGACGCACAGCCGGAGGATGCGCCACCGCAGCGGGTGCGCCAGCGCCTTCAACTCCTCGACCGACGCGGTTCGGGCGGGTGGGTCTGCGGGCACGCGTCGAAGGTTAACGGAAGGGCCCTTGCCGCGCGCGCCAGTGATTTGCTTCACTGCCATCGATTGCACTTTGTGAAATCGGAGGCGTCATGGGGCTGGCGGAACGGGTCGGGGCCTGGGTGCGCGAGCGGGAGCCGGAGCTGGTGGCGGAGCTGGCCGCGTGGATCGCGCAGCCCAGCGTCAGTCGCACCGGCGAGGGCATGTCCGGCGCGGTGGCGCACGGCGTGGAACTGTTGCGCCGCAGCGGGTTGACGCCGGAAGTGGTGGAGACGGGCGGGTGGCCGGCCCTGGTGGGCACCGCGCCGGGACCGCCGGGCGCGCCGCACGTCCTGGTCTACGGCCACTACGACGTCCAGCCCGCCGGGCCGCTGCACGAGTGGGTCACGCCGCCGTTCCAGCCCGACGTCCGCGACGGCCGCATGTACGGGCGCGGCACCGGCGACAACAAGGGCCAACATCTCGCCCAGCTCCTCGGGCTGCGCGCACTGCGGGACCTCGGCGGCCTCCCGTGCCGGGTCACCGTGCTGCTGGACGGCGAGGAGGAGATCGGCAGCCCGAACCTGGCGAAGGCGTTGCGGCAGCTGGAGAAACCGGACCTGGTGGTGTGGAGCGACGGGCCGGTGCACGAGTCGGGGCGGGCGTCGGTCGTCCTCGGCGTGCGCGGTGTGCTGGCCTTCGAGCTGCGAGCGCGAGGCGCGTCGGGCGCACTGCACTCGGGCAACTGGGGCGGGATCGCGCCGAACCCGGCCTGGCGGCTGGTGCACGCGCTGGGCACCATGCGCGCCCCGGACGGCCGGGTGCTGATCGACGGTTTCGCCGACGCCGTGGGCGAACTGAGCCCCGGCGAGCGGTCCGCGCTGGCCGCGCTGCCGGTGGACGTGCCGCAGGTGCTCGCGGAGATCGGCGTGACCGGCATGGAACCGCCCGCCGACCTGGGCTTCTACGAGCGCCTCACCGGCCCCACCTTCACCGTCAACTCGCTGACCTGCGAGGACGCCGGCGAGCACCGAACGGTGATCCCGCACGTGGCGGTCGCGAAGTGCGACATGCGGCTGGTCGGCGGCCAGCGCGCGGCCGACGTGGCCGCCGCGATCCGCGCCCACCTGGACCGGCACGCGCCGGACGTGGAGTTCGTGCCCGGCGCGGCGATGGAGCCGTCCCGGACGCTGCCCGAGACGCCGTGGACCGACGCGGTCCTGCGCGGGGC
Source organism: Saccharothrix sp. CCNWYY140 (assembly GCF_037401995.1). NCBI lineage: Bacteria > Bacillati > Actinomycetota > Actinomycetes > Pseudonocardiales > Pseudonocardiaceae > Saccharothrix > Saccharothrix sp. CCNWYY140. Next base: position 151,347 of record NZ_JBBEGC010000002.1, on the reverse strand, counting down.
GCGGGAGGGCCTCGGCGAGGAGCCGCTGCTGGTGCCCGCGCTGGGCGGCAGCCTGCCGATCGCGCCGTTCACCGACGAGCTGGACGTGCCGTGCTACGGCGTGCCGCTGGCCAACGTCGACGAGTGCAACCACGCGCCCAACGAGAACCTGGTGCTGGACTGGTTCCGGCGCGGGATCGTGGCCGCGGCGACGGTGCAGCACGCGATCGCAGAGGTGGCGCGGTGAGCCTGACCGACTTCGAGTGGGTGTCCGGGGCGGAACCCGGGCCGGACGGGCGGATCGCCTACCTCAGCGATGCCACCGGCAAGGTCCAGCCGTTCGTGGACGGGCGGCTGGTGCCCGTGCCGGGGTCGGCGCGGCGGTGCGCATGGCACCCCGACGGCACGAAGTTGCTGGTGCTGACCGATCCCGACGGTGGCGAGGCGCACCGGCTGGCCGAAGTGGACATCGACAGCGGGGAGATCACCTGGTTGGTGGCCGAGGACGGTGTGCGCTGCGAGGTCGGTGTTCCTTATGCCAGTGCCGGGCATCCTTACAGCGCCGATGGAAAGCTGTTGGCGTACGCGAACAACGCACGTAACCCAGAGGTGTTCGACGTGTTCGTGCGTGACGAGCACGGGTCGCGGATGGTGTTGCGCGGCGACGACCGTTACCTGCCGATGGGCTTCTCCCCCGACTCGCGGCTGCTGCTGGTCCTGAAGTTCCACCAGAACGCCGACCACGAACTGTTCGTGGTGGACTTGTCCGAAGACTCCGTCCGACAGATCACGGACTTCGCCGGTCCCGCCAAGTACCTGCCGGTGGCGTGGCTGCCCGACTCGACCGGCATCGTCCTGTGCACCACACAGGGCCGCGACTTCCTCGGTCTGGCCACGCTGTCCCTCGACGGCACGCTGACCTGGCTGCACACGCCGGACGCCGACGTGCCCGGTGCCGCGGTGTCCGGCGCACGGCTGGCGTGGGGCGAGAACGAGCACGGCTGGACCCGCCTGTTCTGGTCCCAGGACGGCGAAGTCCACCCGGTGCGCGGGCTCCCGGACGGGCTCGCGGTCGCCGAATTCGGCTACGACGGCCACGCCCTGCGGTTCACCCCGGACGGCCGCCTGCTGGTCCAGCTGGCCCGCGCGGACGCAGCCACCGAGCTCTACCTGACCGACCTCGACGCCGGCACCGCCGAGCGCATCACCGACTTCGGCGCGGGCCTGCCCGACGACCTCGTCTCCCCCACCGTCGTGCACGCGGTGAGCCGCGACGGCCTGCGCATCCCCTGCCTGCTCTACAAACCGCACAACGCGGTCGCCGCGCCGGTCGTCCTGTCCGTGCACGGCGGCCCGGAGTGGCAGGCCGCCCCGACCTACGACCCGACCGTGCAGACGTTGCTGGCCAACGGGATCGGCGTGCTGGCACCGAACTTCCGGGGCTCATCCGGGTACGGCTTGGCGTTCCAGCGCCTGGTGTACGGGGACTGGGGCGGCGGCGACCTGGAGGACCTGGCCGCTGCCGCCGCGCTGCTCAAGGACGTGGAGTGGGCCGACGAGACCCGCTTGGGCGTGCACGGCGCTTCCTACGGCGGTTTCGCGGCGCTGTCGTGCACCACGCGGCTGCCCGGGACGTTCAAGGCGGCCGTCAGCGAGTGCGGCACCTCGGACCTGCTCACCGACATCCGGGACTGCCCGCCGACGTGGCGCAGGCGCACCAAGGAGTGGATCGGCGACCCGGACGACCCGGCGCAGCGGGCGTCCCTGGTCGAGCGCAGTCCGATCACGCACGCCGAGCAGGTGCAGGCGCCCGTGCTCATGCTGCACGGCGAGAACGACACTCGTGTGAACCCCGAGGAGTCGGAGCGGATGTATGCGCGCTTGAAGGAGCTGGGCAAGCCCGTGCGGCTGGAACTGCACCCCGGCGTGGGTCACGAGGTGCACCGCGAGGGCCTGGCCGACACGGTCGATCTGATCGTCGGGTGGTTCCGTGCGCACTTGTGATCACTCGGACGGCCGAACACCGGTCACCGGACGTGACTGACTTTCACATCAAGAAAATCTGTGTATCCACCGAACGGCGGTCGACACTTGTCTTGTGAAGGCATCGCGCAGGGGGTGCGGTGCCGGAGCCCGGTGATCCCGGGTGAACGGGGGAGACAAGTACATGAAACATCACGGAAGTGACAGCTTCTTCGTGGTCGGCGAGGGCGTGCTGGAGTTCGGTGGAGCTGGGGAGCCCACCGCCCGGCGTCCCCTCACGGTCGAGGAGCTGCGCCGGTTCCGGTTCTCGCGACTGGGACCGGAGGGCGTCCAGCTGGACGAGGCCACGCGTACCGCCCTGGCGACCGCGATGACCGCCGAAGTCCCGCAGCCCGACTCGGAGAACCCCGCCATCCCGGCCGGGTTCACCTACCTGGGCCAGTTCGTCGACCACGACCTGACGATGGACCGCACCGAGTCCCAGCTGGGCGGGGACGTCAACCTGGACGACCTGGTCCAGGGCCGCTCGCCCGCGCTGGACCTGGACTCGGTGTACGGCCGGGGTCCCCTCGACCCCGCCGACCGGGTGTTCTACGCCGACGACAAGGTCAAGCTCAAGGTCGGCAAGACCTCCGCCACCACGTTCCCCGACGAGCGGGTCAACGTGGAGCTGGAGGGTTTCGACCTGCCGCGGGCCGGGTCCGGCGCGACCGGGGCGGAGCGGCGCCGTCCGCTGATCCCGGACCAGCGCAACGACGAGAACCTGGTGATCGCCCAGACCCACCTGGCGTTCATCCGGTTCCACAACCGGGTCGTGGACGAGCTGGCGCTGACCGGCCTGAGCGGGCAGCGGCTGTTCCGCCTGGCCCGCGCCCAGGTCGTGCGGCACTACCAGTGGATGCTGCGCACCGACCACCTGCCGCGGCTCATGGACCCGGCGATCGTGGACGACGTGTTCACCAACGGCCGCCGCTTCTTCGAGGCGCCCGGCCGGGGCTACCGCGGCGCGACGCAGCCGCCGACCATGCCGCTGGAGTTCTCGGTGGCGGCCTACCGGCTCGGGCACAGCATGATCCGGGACGCGTACGAGTGGAACCGGGTGTTCAACAAGAACGGCGGCGGCCTGGGCGGGGAAGCGACGCTGGCGCTGCTGTTCACCTTCACCGGCACCAGCGGCAACTTCCAGCCGGGCACCGACCTCGACGACCCGACGGTCGCCGGGGTGGACACGCTGCCCACCAACTGGATCGCGGACTTCCGCAGGCTGTTCGACTTCACCGAGGCGGGCCGGCCGGACCTGGCGGCGCCACCCAACGGCGGCAACGTCACCAAGAAGATCGACACGCAGCTGGTGAACCCGCTGACGAAGCTGCCGGCGGGCACGTTCGACGGGCGGGGCACGCAGTTCCCGCCGATCCACCGCAACCTGGCGTTCCGCAACCTCACGCGGGCCTTGATGGTCAAGCTCGCGACCGGTCAGCAGATCGCCGAGCTGTTCGGGGTGCAGCCGCTGACGCCCGAGCAGATCCTCAACGGCAACGGCGGTGTCACGCTGGACTCGTTGACCGAGGAGCAGAAGGCCGCGGTGGTGGCGAACACGCCGCTGTGGTTCTACATCCTGCGCGAGGCCGAGTTCGGCAACGGCCTGCTGGGACCGGTCGGCGGCCGGATCGTCGCGGAGGTGTTCCACCGGGCGATGGAGGGCTCGCGGACCTCGATCGTGCGGGAGCCGTCGTGGCGGCCGGTGTTCGGGCCGGACTCGAACACCTTCCGGATGACCGACCTGCTCCTGTTCGCCTTCGAGGGCAAGGCGGACCTGCTCAACCCGCTGGGTGACTGACGTGTCCGCGACCCGGGACTTCGACCTCGAACGGGTCGAAGCGGCCCCACCCCGGCGGTGGGACCGGATCGAGGGTCTCCTCGGGCAGGTCGCGCCGACCGCGTTGCGGGTGTCGATCGGGTTGCTGTTCGTCTGGTTCGGCCTGCTGAAGGTGGTCGGGCGGTCGCCGGTGGCCGATCTCGTGCACGCCACCCTGCCCTGGGTGTCGCGCGACGTCCTGCTGCCGACCCTCGGGGCAGTGGAAGTCGTGCTGGGCATCGCGCTGCTGGTCGGCAAACCGCGCCGGACCACCCTCGTGGTGACCGCGGCGCACTTGGCGGGCACGTTCCTGGTGTTCGCGCAGGCGCCATCGCTGGCGTGGTCGGACGGCAACCCGTTGCTGCTGACCGCGACCGGTGAGTTCGTGCTGAAGAACCTGGTGCTGGTGTGCGCGGTGCTGCTCCTGCTGGGGCTGCGCCGCCGGAGCTAGCCGCGGGTGGCCCGCCGGTGCCCCACGCCGGCGGGCCGCCTCGCGCTGCCGCCTGGCGGCTTCAGCCGGGGAACGGCCACGGGTTGGGTGTGCACGTCTTGCCGTCGGCGGGCACCGCACCCCCGGTCAGGCGCGCGATTTCGTCGTTGGACGTGCCGAAGGTCTGTTGGAGCATCACCGGAGCCGGTGCGCCTTGTGCGGGACAAGGGCTGTGTCCGAGTCCCAACGCGTGTCCGACCTCGTGGTTGACGACGTACCGCCGGTAGCCGGCCAGGTCGCCGTCGTACACGACCGCGCCGCGCACCCACCGTGCCGCGCTGAGCACCACGATCCCTCCGTTGCGGCAGGACACGTCCACGGGTATCTCGAACCCGCACAGCGCCCGTGCGGTGGTCGGTCCGGTCAGCCTGATCCGGATCGCGGGCGACCCGGTGTCGACCCGGCGGAAGGCGACGTCGCCGCCGCCCACCCAACCGCGCGGGTCGGCCAGGATCTCCTGCACCACCAGCCCGAACGCGGATCCGTCCACGTCCAGGCCTTCCTCGACCTCCACGGTGTAGGTGCGGGGCGTGCCCGTGCCGACCGGGTTCGACGTGCCCGGCACGACCTGCCAGACACCCGTACCGGAATCGGGCACCGGTGGCCCGTCGGGCAGGTCGGCGGTGGACGCGTAGACGCGCTTCGCGGTGGTCGGGGTCGTGGTCGGGGTCGCCGGTGCCGGTGCCGGACGGGCCTGCGCCGTGGACGGGGTGGCGGGGGCGGGTTCGTCCGGGGTGGACGGCCGCGTGCTCGACATCGCGAACAACGCACCCAGGACCGCGGCCAGCCCCATCCGCCACGCGCTGCGGGTCGACATGCTCCCGACCCTGGCCGCCGGGTGTGAAGAACCTGTTGTCGTCCCGCTTGCTTCCCGTGACGCTGATCCATACTGCGGTCGTGTGCGCCCACATCCTCGTCGCGGAGGACAACCGGAACCAGGCGGAACTCGTCCGCCGCTACCTGGAGCACGACGGCCACTCGGTGGCGGTCGTGCACGACGGCCGCGCGGCGATCGACGCGGCCCGGCGCGGCCGGCCGGACCTGGTGCTGCTGGACGTGATGATGCCGGTGGTGGACGGGATGGACGTGCTGCGCGTCCTGCGGGCCGAGTCGGACGTGCCGATCGTGCTGGTGACCGCGCGGTCGCTGGAGGACGACGTGCTGCTCGGGTTCGACCTGGGCGCCGACGACTACATCGTGAAACCGTTGCGGCCCAGGCAGATGCTCGCGCGGGTGCGCACGATCCTGCGCCGGGCGGGCCGGTCGGCGTCGGCGAAGGCGCTGACCGTCGGCGAGCTGACCGTGGACGCCGAGCGGCACGAGGTCACGCTGGCCGGCACGCCGGTGGTGTGCACGCCGGCCGAGTTCCGGCTGCTGGCCACGCTCGCCGCGCACCCCTACCGCGTGTTCACCCGGGCGCAACTGCTGGAGGCCTCCCACGGGATCGACGGCTTCATCACCGAGCGGACCGTGGACGTGCACGTCATGAAGCTGCGCCGCAAGGTCGAGCACGACCCGCGCCGCCCGCGCCGGCTGCTGACCGTGTACGGCGTCGGCTACAAGCTCGTCGACCCGGCCGCCGCGTGATGGCGCACAGCCTGTTCGCCCGGTTCTTCGCGCTGTGCACCGCCATCGCGGCCGTGTCGATCGCGGTGACGGCGTGGCTGGCCAGCCAGGCCACGACCGGCAGCATCCGCCAGGAGCAGGGCGAGGCGCTGGCCACCGACGCCACCCTCTACGACCGGCTGCTCGGCTACGCCGCCGACCACCGCGACTGGTCCGGCGTGGCCGACACCGCGCACGCGCTGGCCGCCGAGTCCGGCCGGCGGATCGCCCTGACCAGCCGGGACGGCGTGACCCTGGTGGACACCGGCGGTCCGGCCGCGCCACCGCTCCCGGTGCGCCCCAAGGCGATCGTGGACCCGCTGAACGTGGACCAGGTGCTCAAGCCCGACGCCCCTGCCGACGCGGTGGACCCGCGCGCGATCGGCCCGTTCCGGCTCGCCCCCGACGAGGCGGACCGGTTGCGGCACCTGGCCGACCAGATCGCGGACTGCACGGGCGCGGAGGTCGTGCTGGAGCCCGGTGGCCGGCCGGTGCTCGACCCTCCCGTCGAGCCGAGCGCGAGGTACGCGGAGGACTGCATGGCCCACAGCTCGAAGGTGCTGACCGCGCCCACCGAGACCGAGCAGGCCGCCGCCCGCGAACTGCGCTCGCTCCTGGTCGACTGCCTGCACCGGGTCCGCCCCGACGCCCGCGTCGACGAACGCTGGACCGAGCCCGCCGTCTTGCGCTGGTGGCTGCGCCCGCCCCCGCCGGGGACCGCGTCCGAGGTGGCGCGGTGCCTGGCCGGTGCCCGCCGAGCCCAGCTGGCCCCGCACGTGGCCCCTCCCGCCCTGCTGTTCCTCACCTCCCCCACCGGCGGCGAGCGGCCCGCGGTGGACCTGTCGTCGGCGGGTGCCACCAGGGTCGCGCTGACCGGTTCCGCGGTGCTGGCGCTGGCCGGTTTCGCCAGTTGGTTGGTGGCGTCCCGCCTGGTCCGCCCGATCCGGGCGGTCACCGCGGCGGCGGGGCGCATGGGCGCCGGCGACCGTTCGGCCCGGGTCGACGGACCTTCCCGGGGTGAGCTGGGCGCACTGGCCGACGCCTTCAACACCATGTCCGACCGCTTGGCCGACGCCGAACGCCAACGGCAGGCGCTGGTCAGCGATGTCGCCCACGAGCTGCGCACCCCGCTGGCGACCGTGACCGGGTGGCTGGAGGCCGTGCAGGACGGCGTGGCCGAGGTGGACCCGCAACTGCTGGCCGTGCTGCTGTCGGAATCGCACGTGCTGCGCACCCTGGTGGACGACCTGCACGACCTGGCCCAAGCCGACGCGGGAGCGCTCCGCCTGCACCCGGAGCCGTTGGACGCCGCCGAGATCATCGAGCAGGCGGTCACGGCCCACCAGGTCGACGACGTCTCGCTCGCCGCGCGGACGACGGGTCCGCTGGAGCTGACCGCGGACCCGGTCCGGCTCCGCCAGGCCGTCCGCAACCTGGTCACCAACGCCCTGCGCCACACCCCGCCTGGCGGCGCGGTCACCGTCACCGGGACCCGCTCGGGCACGGACGTCGTGATCGAGGTCGCGGACACCGGCATCGGCATCGCCCCGGCCGACCTGCCCCGGGTGTTCGACCGCTTCTGGCGCGCGGACAAGTCGCGCAGCCGCGCGACCGGCGGCAGCGGCCTGGGGCTGGCGATCACGAAGTACCTGGTGGAGGCGCACGGCGGCACCGTGGAAGTCGAAAGCACGCCCGGCCGGGGCAGCACCTTCCGCCTGCGCCTGCCCACCGGGGACTAGACGCGGGCCGGCTCCCGTTCGCTCAACGCCCGCCCGGTGGTGATCAGGTCCGTGGCCACCCGGTCCACCGCCTCGGTGAATTCCGGGTCGTCGCACCGCCAGTCCACCAGCTTGTCGTGCAGCCACGACCGCCACGCCCCCACCAACCGGGTGAACGCCTCCGTCCCCTCCGCGCTGAGCCGGTAGCGGCCGGAGTCCTCGACCACCAGTCCCTTGGTCATCAGCTGCCGGGCGGTGGGCTCGAAGATCCCTGCCGGGACCTTCGTGTCGCGTGCCAGCCGCTCCAGCGAGGCGTCCCCCTCGTGGACGCTCTGCCGGAACACCTTCACCAGCAGCCAGGCCTGCGCATGGCTCAGCGGCAGGCCGCCCCGGGCCAGGACCTCCGGGGTGGGGTCGCGGTCCTCCTTGCTGACGATGAGCGCGACCAGCTTCTCCAACTCCTGGCTCGACCCCGTCGACTGCGGTACGGCGAAGCTCTCCCCCATACCGTGGTTGCCGGACGCGGCCACGCGGGCCGTGTCCCGCAAAGGCACCTCACGCAGGAACAACGCGACCAGGAACGCCACCGCGGCGACCGGTGCGGCGGCCAGGAACACCCCTTGGAGGGTGTCCGCGTAAGCAGCGGTGATCGGGGCTTTCACCGCATCGGGCAAGGCGTGCAACGCCTGCACGTTGCTCGCCGCGCGCGGATCCACACCCGGCGGTATGGCAGCGGCGAGGTGTTCGGGCAAACGACTCGCATAAATGGTCCCGAACACCGCCACGCCGAACGAACTGCCCATAGTCCTCAGGAACGTCACACCCGAAGTGGCGACCCCGAGGTCTACGTAACTGCTGGTGCTCTGCACGACCACCACGGGCACCGGCATGCACATGCCCACGCCCAACCCCAAAACCAGCATGTACGTCGAGGCCTGCCAGAACGCCGTATCGGTGTCCAATAGGGACAACAAGAGCATTCCGCACACCATCAAGACGCTGCCCACGATGGGAAACACCCTGTACCGGCCGGTCTTGCCGATGACGTTGCCGGTGGTGATGGAGGCGATCAGGATGCCGATCACCAACGGCAGCATCTCCAGCCCGGACTGCGTGGCCGACGCCCCGTGCACGTACTGGAGGTAGGTCGGCAGGAAGGTCACCCCGCCGAGCATCGCGAACCCCACCACGAAACTCAGCACGCTGCACACCGTGAACACCCGGTCGCGGAACAACCGCATCGGCAGCATCGGCTCCGCAGCCCGCCGCTCGGCCCACACGAACAGCACCAGCGCCACCACCGACCCGGCGGCCATCCACAGGATGGTCGGCGACGCCCACTCGTACTCCACGCCACCCCAACTGGTGACCAGCGTCAACCCGGTCGCGGCCAGCGCGATCAGCAGGATGCCCAGGTAGTCGATGCGCGGTTTCCCGCCCGCGCGCGCCCCCGGCAACGCAAGCGCCCCCACCACCAGCACTAGGACGCCCAGCGGCAGGTTGACGTAGAACGCCCACCGCCAGCTCAGGTGGTCCACGAACAACCCGCCCAGCAGCGGACCCACCACAGTGGACACGCCGAACAGGGCGCCGATCAGGCCCTGGTACTTGCCGCGCTCGGACAACGGCACCACGTCGGCGATCACGGCCGAGGACGTCACCAGCAACCCGCCCGCGCCCAAGCCCTGGATCGCCCGCGACACGATCAGCCACGTCATCGAGTTCGACCAGCCGCACAGGAACGACCCGATCATGAACAGGGCGACGCTGGCCAGGAACGCGGGCTTGCGGCCGAACAGGTCCCCGAACTTGCCGATCAGCGCGGTCATGATCGTCTCGGCCAGCAGGTAGGCGGTGACCACCCAGGACAGGTGCCCCGCTCCCCCGAGGTCGCTGACGATGGTGGGCAACGCGGTGGCCACGATCGTCTGGTCCAGCGCCGCCAGCAGCATCCCCAGCATGATCACGGCGACGGTGGCGTTGCGCGCCCGCCGCCCGACCTCGACCCGTTCGACCACGGCGACCTCCCAAGCGGACCATAGGGCCGGCTCCCGGACCCCGCGACTCGCGCGCCTGCCCGAAACCGGGCACGCCGTTTGGCCGGGTGGTTGGCTGGTGACCATGCTGGACGCCGTGGACGACGAAGTGCCGGAAGACCTGCTGCGGCACGTCGTGCGGACGACCGGGATACCGCCGGGCCTCGCGCACCGGCTGGTCTCCGACGTCATGGGCTACTTCGTCGAAACCGCCACCGAATACGTGCGACGACGCCACGCCGAGCTGCAAGCGCAGGGAGAGAAGAACGCCACCATCTGGGACCGCCTCCGCCAGGAGCTGGACACCCGGCCGGTGGCCGCCCCGAAGTTCACCGAGCGCCAGCTGCGCCGGATCGTCTACGGCTGAAGGAGAACCACATGTGCGGAATCGTCGGGTACGTCGGCTCCCGGGACGCGGTGCCCCTCCTGCTGGAGGGCCTGCACCGCCTGGAGTACCGGGGCTACGACTCGGCGGGGGTGGCCGTGGCGGGCGAGGAGCTCCAGGTCGCCAAGACCGCCGGACGGGTCGCCGACCTGCGCCGGGTCGTCCCGGCGGGCATGAGCGGCACCACCGGCATCGCCCACACCCGCTGGGCCACCCACGGCGAGCCGAACGACCGCAACGCCCACCCGCACACCTCCGGCCGCATCGCCATCGTGCACAACGGCGTCTTCGAGAACTCCGACCGGCTGCGCGCCCAGCTCACCGCGCAGGGCGTCACCCTCGCCTCGGACACCGACAGCGAGGTCCTGGCCCACCTGGTCGCCCGCAGCGGCGCGGCCACCCTGGAAGACGCCGTCCGCGAGGCGTTGAGCCAGGTCGAGGGCACCTACGGCGTGATCGTCATGGACGCCGACCGGCCCGGCGAGCTGGTCGCGGCCCGGCGCGGCAGCCCGGTCGTGCTGGGCGTCGGGGAGCACGAGATGCTGGTCGCCTCGGACGTGTCCGCGCTGGTCAGGTTCACCCAGCAGGTCATCTACCTGGACGACGACGAGCTGGCCGCGATCACCGCCGACGGCTACCGCACCAGCACGATGGACGCCCGCTCCACCACCAAGTCGCCCACCTCGATCGACGTCGCCACCTCGGAGTACGAGCTGGGCGAGCACCCGGACTTCATGTACAAGGAGATGTCCGAGCAGCCCGAGGCCGTGGACCGCTGCCTGCGCGGTCGCCTGGACCACCGGTTCCAGTCCGCCCGCCTGGGCGGGGTGAACCTCAGCCCGCAGGACTACCAGCGCATCCGCCGCGTCAAGCTGCTGGGCTGCGGGTCGGCCTACTACGCCGGTCAGGTCGGCGCGGGCCTGATCGAGGAGCTGGCGCGCATCCCCGCCGACGCCGAGCCCGCCTCGGAGTTCCGCTACCGCAACCCCGTGGTGGACCCGGACACGCTGTACGTGGCCATCAGCCAATCCGGTGAAACCCTGGACACGCTCGCCGCCGTGCAGGAGCTCAAGCGCAAGGGCGGGCACGTCATCGGCGTGGTCAACGCGGTCGGCAGCACGATCGCCCGCGAGTGCGGCAGCGGGATCTTCCTGCACGCCGGTCCGGAGGTGTCGGTGGCGGCGACGAAGTCGTTCACCACGATGGCGGTGGCGCTGGCGATGCTCGCCGTGGACCTGGGCCGGGTCCGCGACCTGTCCATCACCGAGGGCCGCCGCGTGGTCACCAGCCTGGCCGAGCTCCCCGCCACGATCGCCAAGATCCTCGGCGCGGAGCCGGAGATCGCCGAGATCGCCCGCAAGTACGCGCAGGCCCGGCACATGTTCTTCCTCGGCCGGGTGCGCGGCTGGCCGGTCGCGCGGGAGGGCGCGCAGAAGCTCAAGGAGATCTCCTACCTGCACGCCGAGGCCTACCAGTCCGCCGAGCTCAAGCACGGCCCGCTGGCGCTGATCAACCCGGAGATGCCGTCGGTGGTGGTCGTCCCGGACGACGAGCTGCTGAGCAAGAACATCTCCACGATCGAGGAGATCAAGGCGCGCGGCGGGCCGGTGATCGCGGTGACCGACGCCGACCTGCCGCCGGGCCTGGCCACCGACGTGATCCGCATCCCCAAGGCGCACGACGCCCTGACGCCGATCACGCTGTCCGTGCCGCTCCAGCTGTTCGCCTACCACCTGGCCCGCGCGCTGGGCCGCGACATCGACCGGCCGCGCAACCTCGCGAAGAGCGTGACCGTGGAGTAGCGTCGCGGGCGGTTTTCAGCGGACCTTTCGGGAGGTGAGTGGCCCATGCCGAGTGACGGACCTCGCGTCGGCGCGCTCATCCCATCGGTGGATTTCGCGCGCTGACCCGTGCTCGTCACGTCGCCTTGCCGCCGTCGTGCGGCAAGGCTTGGTCGCGCTGAACGGACTCCATCGAGGACACACCGGGAGGTGAACGCGGAATGACCACCGTGGACATCCTGCTGCGGATCGGCTCGGGGCTCGGGCTGGGCGCGCTGATCGGGTTCGAGCGCCAGTACCGGGCGCGGATGGCCGGTTTGCGGACCAACGCGCTGGTCGCGGTGGGCGCGACGCTGTTCGTGCTGCTGTCGGCGCACGGTTTCGGCGACGCGCCCGGGTCCGCGGACCCCACCCGGGTGGCGGCGCAGGTCGTGTCGGGGATCGGTTTCCTGGGCGCGGGCGTGATCCTGCGCGACGGGCTGAGCGTGCGGGGGCTCAACACCGCGGCGACCCTGTGGTGCTCGGCGGCGGTCGGATCGCTGGCCGGGGCGGGGCTGCACCTGGTCGCGGCGGTGGGCACGGTCGCGGTGGTGGGGGTGAACGTCGCGCTGCGCTCGCTGGGACGGGCGGTGGACCGGCGCCCGGACAGCGGCGCCGAGGCCCCCACGCACTACACGTTCCTGGCCACGACCCGGGACGACGCCGAGGCCCACGTGCGCGCACTGCTGGTGCAGTCGTTGACCCGCACGGACTTCCGCCTGCTGTCCATCGCGTCCAGCAACCAGCGCGACGGGCTGGTGGAGGTGCGGGCGGAGGTGTCCGGCGGCCGGCGCGACGACCGGCAGATGGAGTCGACCGTGTCGAGGCTGAGCCTGGAGCCGGCGGTGACCAGCGTGCGCTGGCAGGCCAGCGAACAGGCCGCCGACGACGACTGAAGCAAGATCACCCGATCAAGCGACCCCGGGTTTCAGCGGAGTCGGGCTACTCTTGACGCGTGCCCACGACAGACGTCGGGCGCACCTCACCAACAGCCCAGCGATGGGCCGCCAGTCAGGAGTGATCAGCCATGAACCAGCGCTTCCGCCTCGCCCAGAGCACCCGACCGCTCACCTACCGCGCCCGCAGGTCCCCGCGCCCGGATCTCACGGGCCTCACCGGCCGACCGCCGCACGTCAGCCCCGCCGGCGGGCACCCGCAAGCCGGTCGCGCCGACAGCCCTCCGCACACCGGCCCCGCCGGCAGGCCCCGGCAGGTCAGCCCCGCCGACAGCCCTCCGCACGCCTGGGGGCGCGCCACCCCGGCCACCGCCGCGCCCCCGAACCTCCGGCCGCCCGGCGCGCCTCCGGATCCCCAGCCTCCCGCCGTGCCCCCGGATCCCCGGCCGCCCGGCGTGCGCTCAGGCTCGGCCGCGCCACAACCGCCAGGCCCGGGGGCTGGCGGGCGCGTGGTGGCTGTGCGCCTCGCCGAACCGCAGCCGGATGCGCGCCCCGCCGAGCCTTCCCCGCTCGACGTGGATCGTGCCTCCGGTCGCCTCCGCCGCCGCACGCGCGATGTCCAGTCCCAGCCCGGTCGACCCACCGCCCGAGGCGCCCCGGTGCAGCGCGCGTTCCGGGTCGGCGATGCCGGGTCCGCCGTCCTCGACCACGAGGGTCACCCACCCGGCGTGCTTGACCACCGCCACGGTCACCGCCGTGCGCGGCGGGGTGTGGTGGAAGACGTTCTCCAGCAGGGCGTCCACCACCGCACCCAGGGCGTCCGCCGACAGCAGCACGGGCGTGGGCTCGACCGGCAGGTCGACCTCGCACGGCCGCCCCTGGTCCTCCGCGTGCGCGGACCAGAAGCCCATGCGCGCCCCGACCACCTCGGCCACGTCGCAGCTGCCGGGCTCGGCGGCCGTCGCGACCGGGTGCAGGGACTCGATGATCCGGTCCACGTCGTGCTCCAGCGCGGTCACGGCGCTGCGGATGCGGTCGGCCACCGCTCCGGCGCCGATGGCGTCGGCGTCCAGCCGCAGCGCGGTGAGCGGGGTGCGCAGCCGGTGGGAGACGTCGGCGATCATCTCCCGTTCCTTGGCCAGCAGGCGTTCGGTGCGGTCGGCGGCGGCGTTGATGGCGGTGGCCAGCGCGGTCAGCTCGGGTGGGCCGTCGGCCCGGATGCGCACCCTGCCGTCGCCGTGGGCGATCTCGTCGGCGGTGTCGGCCATCGTGCGCACGGCCCGCATCGCCGGGGTGAGCACCCGCCGCCCGAGCGCGACCGCGCCCACCACCGCGACACAGGCCAGCAGCACCAGCGCGGCCAGTCGCGCGACCAGCCCGGTGGTGACCACGGGAGCGGGCGAGGAGACCTCCACGACCGCCCGCCGACCGTCCACAGTGGACACCGGTGTCATGCCCTCGCCGGACGAGGACACCGAGCCGCGGCCCGCGCCGATCGTGGTGCCGTCGGGCAGGTGCACGGCCAACCGGCCCTGCGCTCCGGCGGCCGTCCGGGCCAGCGCGCTGCGCACCGCGTCCGGGTCCGTGGTCACCGACAGCACGGCCGCGACCGTGGTGACCTCGTGCCGGTCGTCCGCGGCGGCCCGGGACCGGTCCACCGCCACCAGCAGCGCCCCCGCGCCCAGCACCAGGAGCACACCCACCAGCGTCGCCGACCACCGCAGCGCACGGGTGAGCAGACTCGTCATCCGGGCGCCACCAGCTTGAACCCGACACCGCGCACGGTGTGCAGGTAGCGCGGCTTCGCGGCGGTCTCCCCGAGTTTGCTGCGCAGCCACGACACGTGGACGTCGATGGTCTTGTCGTCGCCCAGGTACGGCTGCCCCCACACCGCTTGGAACAGCTCACGGCGCGGCACGACCCGACCCGGTCGTTCCGCCAGGTAGGAGAGGAGGTCGAACTCGCGGCGGCTCAGTGACAGCGGCTGGTCGGCACGGAAGGCCTGGCGCTGAGCCAGGTCCACCCGCAGGTCGCCCACGGCCAGCACGTCCCGCTTCTCCGGGCGGGCGCCGGCGGTGGTGCGGCGGAGCAGGGCGTTGATCCGGGCGTTGAGGTGCTCGGCGGAGAACGGCTTGACGATGTAGTCGTCGGCGCCGGCGTTCAGCGAGCCCACGACGGAGCTCTCGGCGCCGCGCGCGGTGGCGATGATCACCGGCACGTCGCTGACCCCGCGCAGCATGCGCAGGGCGGCGACACCGTCGAGGTCGGGCAGGCCGAGGTCCAGGATCACCAGGTCCGGCTCGCGGGTGCCCGCCTCGCGCAGGGCGGCCACCGCCGTGCCCACCGCGCGCACGTCGTGCCCGAGGTCGGTCAGCGCGTGGACCAGCGCCGCCTGGACCACCGGGTCGTCCTCGACCAGCAGCACCTTGGACATGTCAGGCAGGGTAAGGCCTGTCGGTGCCGGGTTGCCGGGGCGTTAGCGGGTTGTTGCGACTTATGGCAACCGTGCCTGGGTCTTAACGATCCCTTAGGGAAGACCGGGCTACTGTCTGCTCCACCGAAATCCAGGGTGCCGCGGATCACACCGCGGTGGGAATTGCAATTGTGCGGTCCCGCGGGACCGCGCACGAGGAGCGGGCGTGGCGGAAGTCGTTCTGAGCGGTCTCGGGAAAGTGTACGTCGACGGCACCCGCGCGGTCGACGACCTGAACCTGGAAATCCGCGACGGGGAATTCCTGGTGCTGGTCGGCCCCTCGGGGTGCGGCAAGACCACGGCGTTGCGGATGATCGCGGGCCTGGAAAGCGTGAGCGAGGGAGCGATCCGGATCGGGGAGAAGGTCGTCAACGAGGTCCCGTCGCGGGACCGGGACGTGGCGATGGTCTTCCAGTCCTACGCGCTCTACCCGCACCTGAACGTGTACGACAACATCGCGTTCGGACTCACCCTGCGGAAGCTGCCCAAGAAGGAGATCGACAAGCGGGTCCGCGAGGTGGCCGAAGTGCTGGAATTGCACGAGCACCTCGACCGGAAACCGCGGAACCTGTCCGGCGGGCAACGCCAGCGGGTCGCGATGGGACGCGCGATCGTGCGCGCTCCGCAGGCGTTCCTGATGGACGAGCCGCTGTCCAACCTGGACGCGAAACTGCGCGTGCAGATGCGTGCGCAGATCGCCCGCATCCAGCGCGACCTCGGCGTCACCACGGTCTACGTCACCCACGACCAGACCGAAGCGATGACCCTGGGCGACCGGGTGGCGGTGATGAAGCGGGGCGTCCTCCAGCAGGTCGGCCCGCCGCAGGAGCTCTACGACCGGCCGGTGAACCTGTTCGTCGCCGGGTTCATCGGGTCGCCGGGCATGAACCTGGTGACCGCGCGGCTGGACCGCGACGACGACGGGCACTACTGGGTGACCGTCGGCTCGGACGCGTTGCTGCTGCCCGAGTCCGTGCTGCTGGCCCGCCCCGTGCTGGCCGACTACGCGGGCCGGGACGTGGTGCTCGGGATCCGGCCCGAGGACATGGAGGACGCGGCCCTGGCCGACGCGCAGGAGGGGTCGATCCTGCACTCGGTGGCCGACCTGGTCGAGGCGATGGGCTCGGACGTGCTGGTGCACTTCCCGGTCGACGCCGCGCCCGTGGTCACCGACGACACCCGCGCGCTGGCCGAGGACGACGGCACCGCCGACCTGCCCAAGGCCGGGGGTGTGGTCCTGGTGGGCCGCTTCTCGCCCCGCACCCACATCTACGAGGGCCAGCCGGTGGCCACGTGGGTGGACACGTCCCGACTGCACTTCTTCGACCCGGCCACCGGGTTGTCGCTGTGGACCGACACGTCAGGAGATACCGAATGAGCCGCTTGAAGGTGACCGCCGCACTGGTCGCGGCGATCGCGACGGTGACCGCGTGCAGTGGTGGCACGACCGCCGGTGGAGGGGGCGGGAAGTCCCTGAGCGGGCAGACCGTCGAGGTGGTCGGCACCTGGTCGGGCGACGAGCAGCTCCGGTTCGAGCAGGTGCTGAGCGCGTTCAAGGAGAAGACCGGCGCCGAAGTGCGCTACACACCGGCCGGTGACGAGCTGCCGACCGTGTTGCAGACCCGGGTGCAGGGCGGGACACCGCCGAACGTGGCGCTGGTGGCCCAGCCGGGCCTGGTGGAGCAGCTGGCCAAGGCCGGTTCGGTCAAGCCGCTGTCGGCCGACGTGGAGAAGCTGGTCTCCGAGCACAACGCCGCGGTGTGGAAGAAGCTCGGCACGTTCGAGGGCAAGCTGTACGGCGTCTACTTCAAGGCCGCCAACAAGTCCACCGTCTGGTACAGCGAGAAGGCGTTCGGCCAGGTGGGCGCCGAGCCGCCGAAGACGTGGGAGGACTTCCTCAAGATCGGCCGCGCGGTGGTGGACACCGGCCAGGCCGCCGTCTCGGTGGGCGGCGCGGACGGCTGGACGCTGACCGACTGGTTCGAGAACGTCTACCTACGCACGGCCGGGCCGGAGAACTACGACAAGCTGGCCAAGCACGAGATCCCGTGGACCGACCCGTCGGTGCGCAAGGCGCTGGAGACCCTGGCGCAGCTGTGGGGCGACCCGCGGCTGGTCGACGGCGGCGGCGCGGGCGCGTTGCAGACCGAGTTCCCCAAGTCCGTGATCAACGTGTTCGGTGAGCCGCCGAAGGCCGCGATGGTGTTCGAGGCGGACTTCGTGGCGTCGGTGATCTCCACCAACACCAAGGCGAAGGTCGGCGAGGACGCGAAGTTCTTCAAGTTCCCGTCGATCGACGGCAGCAAGGACGCCGTGGTCGCCGGTGGTGACGTGGCCGTGCAGCTCAAGGACGACGAGGCCACCAACGAGCTGATGAAGTTCCTCGCCTCGCCCGACGCGGGCAAGGTGTGGGCGCAGCTGGGCGGGTTCCTGTCGCCGAACAAGGACATCCCCGAGGACAACTACCCCGACGACGTGACGCGGGAGCTGGCCAAGCAGCTGGTCGACGCGGGCGACAACGTCCGGTTCGACATGTCCGACCTGGCGCCGGCGGCGTTCGGCGGCACGAAGGGCGCGGGCGAGTGGAAGGCGTTGCAGGACTTCCTGGCCAACCCCGCCGACGTCGACGGGACGCTCCAGCGACTGGAGTCCGAGGCCGCGAAGGCGTACCAGAAGTGACCGTGACCGCACCGCGGTCCCCCGCCGGCTCCCGGGCCGGCGGGGGGCGCCGCAAGCTCGCCGTCGACCCCACTCCCGGGCGTTCGCCGCGCCAGGCGGTGCCGTTCCTGCTGCCCGCGCTGGTGGTGCTGTCCGCGCTGGTGCTCTACCCGCTGGTGTACTCGCTGGTGCGCAGCTTCTTCGACCGCTCCGGCTCGGGCTTCGTGGGCGTGTCGAACTACGTGAACCTGTTCACCGACCCGCGCACGCTCACCGCGTTCAAGAACAACGTGATCTGGGTGGTGGTCGCGCCGGCCGTGGTCACCGGCCTCGGGTTGATCTTCGCCGTGCTGACCGAGCGCATCAAGTGGGCCACCGCGTTCCGGCTGGTGCTGTTCATGCCGATGGCGATCTCGTTGTTCGCCTCGGGCATCATCTTCCGGCTGGTCTACGAGGAGGACCCGAAGCAGGGCGTGGTGAACGCCGTGACGGTCGGGGTGCACGACCTGTTCGCCGACCCGTCGCCCTACCCCGGCGCACGGCCCCGTGACGGGCAGCCGTTCAACCCGGCGGAGGAGGGGTTCACCAGCACGAAGACCTTCACACCGGGCACAGCCGTGTCCGTGCCGCTGGTCGGGTTCCAGCCGGGGCAGATCCCGAAGGAGGCGTCGCCGGCGTCGCAGCCCTCGTCCGACGCGCGCGAACTGCGCGGTGTGGTGTGGCTGGATGTGTCCGTGGGCGGCAAGGCCGGGCAGCTCGACCAGGGCGAACGCGGCATGCCGGGCCTGGTGGTGGAGGCCGTGCGGGACGGGCAGGTCGTCGGGCGGACCGCGACCGGCAACGACGGCCGGTTCACCTTCCCGGACCTGACCTCGGGCGACTACACGCTGCGGCTGCCGGCGACGAACTTCGCGCTGCCGTTCCGGGGCCTGACGTGGCTGGGGCCGTCGCTGATCACACCGGTGATCATCTCGTCGTGGATCTGGATCATGACCGGTTTCGCGATCACGTTCATCGCCGCCGGCTTGTCCGCGATCCCCCGGGACGCGCTGGAGGCGGCGCGGGTGGACGGCGCGACGGAGTGGCAGGTGTTCAAGCGGGTGACCGTGCCGCTGCTGTCGCCGGTGCTGCTGGTGGTGTTCGTGACGCTGGTGATCAACGTGTTGAAGATCTTCGAGTTGGTGTTCGTCATCGCGCCCGGCTCCGTGCAGGAGGAGGCGAACGTGCTGGCGCTCCAGATGTGGCAGGTGTCGTTCGGCGCGGGCGGCGACCAGGGCGTGGGCAGTGCGCTGGCCGTGGTGCTGTTCCTGCTGGTGGCGCCGGCGATGCTGTTCAACATCAGGCGATTCAGGCGGGAGCAGTCGTGACCGTGGTCGAGGTGTCGGTGAGCGGGGCGCCCCGGCGGGGTCTCGCGTCCCGGGTGGTGTCGCGGCTGGGCAGCGGTGTGGTGCAGGTGCTGCTCGCGCTGGTGGCGATCTTCTGGCTGGTGCCGGTGTTCGGCCTGCTGGTGGCGTCGCTGCGGCCGGAGTCGGCGAACACCGCGTCGGGCTGGTGGACGATCTTCACCAAGCCCACCGAGCTGACCCTGGGCAACTACGCCGACCTGGTGGGCAACTCCACGGTGCTGCGGTCGTTCCTGAACACCGTCTACATCGCCGTGCCGTCGACCGTGCTGGTCGTCGTGATCTCCGCGCTGGCCGCCTACGGGCTGGCGTGGATCGAGTTCCCGGGCCGGATCTGGCTGACCACGCTGGTCGTCGGGTTGCTGGTGATGCCGATCCAGGTGGCGCTGATCCCGGTGGCCAAGCTGTTCGGGTCGCTGGGCCTGTTCGGCACGATCGCGGGCGTGGTGCTGTTCCACGTGGCGTTCGGCCTGCCGTTCGCGATCTTCCTGCTGCGCAACTTCTTCGTGGGCATCCCGAAGGACCTCGTGGAGGCGGCGCGGATGGACGGCGCGCGGGAGTGGGTGATCTTCAAGCGGGTGGTGCTGCCGATCGCGAAGCCCGCGATCGCGTCGCTGACGATCTTCCAGTTCCTGTGGGTGTGGAACGACCTGTTGGTGGCGCTGGTGTTCGCCGACCAGGACTCCGCGCCGATCACGGTCGCGCTGCGCGCGCAGCTGAGGCAGTTCGGCACCAACATCGACCTGCTGTCGACGGGCGCGTTCCTGTCGATGATCGTGCCGCTGGCGGTGTTCCTGGCGTTCCAGCGCTACTTCGTCCAGGGCGTGCTGGCCGGGTCGACGAAGTGAGCCGGGAGCCCGTCCACCATTAGAAGCAGACCCAGCCGTGCCCGCTCGTCGTGCGCCCCGACACCCCGGCGCGCGAGAGCGGGCACGGCCGTCGTCGCGACCCTGGTGCCGGACCCCCGCCAGGGGGTCAGCCGGCGTCAGAGCCCGAGGGCACCCATCGCCGCGTCCACGGCCGCGTCGCACAACTCGTCGCGAGGCGCATCGGGGAACGCCATCACCGTGTCGGCGAGTCCGCCCAGAGCCACCACCGCCCGAACGGCACCGTCGAACGTGAGGTGCGGACCGACCAACAGGTGGGCCAGCCGGTGCCGCCAGCCGAGCACCCTTTCCACCAGGCCGAGGTCGTGCAGCGCGGTCAGCTCGCGCACCATCAGCGCCACCACTTCCCGGTGGTGGTAGTGCAGGGCGAAGTACCGCCGCAGCAACTCGCGCGGGTGGAGCCGGTCGTGTTCGGCGGCGAGCACGAAGGCGTCACCATCGGCGATCAGCGGCTCGATGATGCTGCGCACCAGGTCCTCGCGGGACGCGAAGTGGTAGTACAGCGCGGGTTTGGTGACGCCGATCCGGTCGGCGATCTCCTGGAGGCTGGTGCGCTCCATCCCCTGCTTGAGGAACAACTCGCGCGCCACCGCCTGCGCGCGCTCCCTCGTGTCAGACCGCCCTCGGGACATTCCCGCAGCTTACCGACTTAACGATCGGTAAGGCTTGCGACACCACCTCGCCTGACTTACCATCCGTTAAGTAATCTACTTACCGGTTGGTCAGTGACGGGGTGGGGTCATGGGGGTTCTGATCTCCGGTGCGAGTGTCGCCGGGCCGGTGGTGGCGTACTGGCTTGCGCGCCGCGGGGTGGACGTGACGGTGGTGGAGCGGGCGCCGGCGTTGCGGAAGAGCGGTGGGCATGCGGTCGATCTCTTCCGGCCCGCGATGGACATCGCCGAGCGGATGGGGGTCTTGCCGGACGTGCTCGAGCGCGAGACCGGTACCGCCCACATGACCCTGCACTCGCCCGGCGCGCGGCCGGTGGACCTCGACCTGCGCCGCTTCTTCGGCACGCTGTCCGACCGGCACGTCGAGATCATGCGCGACGACCTGAGCGAGGTCTTCCACAACGCCACGCGGGACGACGTCGAGTACGTGTTCGACGACTCGATCACGTCGATCTCCCCGGACGGCGAGGTGACCTTCGAGCACGGCGCACCCCGCCGGTTCGACGTGGTCGTGGGGGCGGACGGCTTGCACTCCAACGTTCGGCGCCTGGTCTTCGGCGACGTGCCGGAGCACTTCATCGGCGCGTACCTGGCGGTGCAGTCGTTGCCGCGCGACTTCGGCCGGGACAACCACACGACGTGCCACGTGCGGCCGGGCAAGATGGCCGCGATCTACACGGCGAACCACCTGGCCGACGCGCGGGCGGTGTTCCTGTTCCGCAGCGAGCAGCTCGACTACCACTACCGCGATACCGACCGGCAGAAGCAGTTGCTGCGGGAGGCGTTCGCGGAGATGCCCGAGGTCGCGCCGTGGCTCGACCAGGACGGGACGTTCTACTTCGACTCCATCACCCAGCTGCGCCTGGACACCTGGTCCCGGGACCGCGTGACCTTGGTCGGCGACGCCGCCTACTGCCCGGGTCCGGCAGTCGGCGGCAGCACCAGCCTCGCGGTGGTCGGCGCGTACGTGTTGGCCAATGAGCTGGCCGCCCACGACAACCCGACCGAGGCGTTCGCCGCTTACGAACGCGAGATCGGCGACTACGTGCGCCGCAGCCGCGAGTTCGCCCTGACCGCGGCCCGCCGCCTGCTGCCCCGCACGAACCGAGCCGTCTGGCTGCTGCGCAACGGCAGCCGCCTGTTCACCCACCTCCCGCCGCCCGTGGGCCGGGCGCTGATGAAGCTCAACGGCAACTCGCTTCGGCTGCACGACGAGGTGGAGGTGAAGAGGTACCCGGACCTCGCCGGAAAGGCCTAGCGACCGGTGGGGTGACGGGCGCAGCGGCAGGCGGTAGGCGCGGGCGTAGCGGCGGGCGTGGGGGGCGGGCGTGGGGGTGCGTGGGGGCGGGGCGCGTGCAGCGCAGGAAGCGGGTTCCCCCGGCCCCGAAAACCGGGGGAACCCGCCGCACTACCACTGGATGGATTCCAGCGAGTCCAGGGGCGGCCGGTCGTCCAGGGACTCCGGCATGGCCAGCGAGTCCGCAGCCTGCAAGGACGGCGGGAAGGTGAAGCCGCAGCGGGTTTCGATGTCGGACAGGCGGACCTGGAAGACGCGGAACTCGTCCAGTTCCAGGGCTTCCAGCTGGTTCAGGTTCTGGGTCAGGATGAACGCCCTCGCCTTGAGCTTGCCCTGCTCCACGAACGCGATGACCTTCCAGTACTCGCGCGGCAGGCGCACGCCGCGGAACACCCGGTCATCCGCCTGGAACACCGGGCCGCCGTAGACGCTGACGCGCAGGTCCTCCACGTCGACGTCGGCCAGCACCGCGTCCTCCAACCTGCCCCACAGGCCGCGTTTCGCGCTCTGGTTGAAGTCGTCCATCTGCGGGGTGATGTTGGTGAAGAAGAACGAGTCGACGTTGGCCTGCTCCGCCTCGTCCAGCGATCCCCACAGCAGGTCCGCGCGCCGGGCGATGTGGCCGCGGTCGAGGCGGTTGCCCTTGTAGAGGTCGTCGCCGACCTGGAACTCCGGGGGGATGCGGGAGTCGAGGATGAACGGGATGCCGCTGCGGTTCAATGTCTTCAGCGTCTTGCCGTCGATGTTCCACGCCACCCAGAACGCGAACCGGCGCGACTTGCTCATCGCGAGCGAGAAGTGCGTGTAGTCCACGACCTCGCTGCCGCCCAGCAGGACCGCGTCCGCCTGGGCCGTCGCGCCCAGGGTCGGCAGGCCGGTGGGGACGCTGAGGAAGTCGGGCGCGAAACCCTTCTGGGGCCGCGCGGGCTTCTTCGGCGGCTTGACGGTGACGCCGAGTTTCTCGAACACCGACTGCGGCAGGCACGCCAGCGCGTGCTCGTCGGTGCTGCCGTTGGTCTCGCCGCCGAAGTGCAGGCCCGCCATCGTCCGGGTGACCTTGCCGTTGGCGGCCTTGAACAACCAGGCCGCGCCGGAGTCGCCGGGCATGCTGATCTCGCCGCCGGGCGCGGGTTTGGCCGGGTCGGGGCCGATCTCGAAGCAGCCGATCTCCTTCTCGCCGATCGTGCCGCCGTAGTTGATCTTGACCAGCGCGTCGACGCGGCGCACCACGCCGTGCGTGACGCCGGTGGTCCGGCCGCTCTTGACGACCTTGTCGCCCAGTTCCGGCTCGCCGATCTTCTCGACGGTGACGCCGAGGTCCACGACCTCCGTGCCGAACCGGCGGTCCTCGATGCTGGCGATGGCGCAGTCGCCAGCCGCGCCCAGGTGCGAGCGGACGAGGCGGCCGAGCCGGTTGAGGTCGGTGCGGTTGTCGTCGTGCGGGCCCGGCTGGACGATCGCGTCCCCCAACGCGCCGTTCGGGCCGTGCAGCACGTGCCAGCACGACAGCACGTAAGGCGTGCCGTCGACGCGGTCGTAGACGATCGTGCCGACCGTGCCCGCGGGCACCGACGGGTGCGAGGCGCTGACGCCGGGCACCACCGGGTCGATGCGGGACTTCCGCTCGCCCGAGGTGCGTTCGGCGACGACCTGGAAGTTGGCCTTGTAGTCGCGCTGGAGCACGTCGGTGGGCACTTCGACGCCGTCGACGACGATGCACTTGGGCAGCGGCTCCGTGCCCAGCGCTTCCAGCGCCGACTCCTCCGCCTTCTGCTTGACGGTGAACTGGATGGCGATCTCGTCGGTCGGCTTGCCGTCCTCGACCTTGTAGCCGATGCCGATCGAGGACACGTTGCCGTCGCGCAGGTAGTCGGCGCCCTTGGTGCGCACGAACTGCCGCAGCGCCGCCATCAGCGCGTCGTTCTTCTTCTTGGCCATGAGCGCGACCCCCTGTGTGCGCACGTCGGTGGCCTTGGTGTCGACGTGCTCCTACCCCTTGTTAGCCATTCGGCCGCGCGTTCACCCGTTCAGCCCAGCGCGCACCGCCGAACGTCCTCAACCACAACGCTGCCAAGGGAACATGACCGTTGGACGAACGTGCGGTAGCGCAAGATCCTAAGTCAGCTAAAGGAGTCCGTGATCACGGGCGTACAGCGCGGCCTGCGTGCGGTCGCGCAGGCCCAATCGGCCCAGCACGCGGGAGATGTGGTTCTTCACCGTGCCTTCGGCCAGGTGCAGGCGGCGGCCGATTTCCCGGTTGGTGCTGCCCGCCGCGACCAGCCGCAGCACCTCGATTTCGCGCTCTGTAAGCGAATGGTCACCGACAGCTCGGGGTCGCACGGCGTTCGCCAGCCGGCTCGCCGCCGCCGGGTCGAACTGGGCGATGCCGTCGTGCGCGAGCCGCACCGCCGCCGCCAGCTCGCGCGCGGGCCGGTCCTTGAGCAGGTAGCCGCTCGCTCCGCCGCGCAGCGCCCGCACGACGTAGTCCTCGTCGTCGAACGTCGTCAGCATCACCACCCGGCACGACGGCAGCCGCGCCCGCAGCTCGCCCAAGGCCTCGATGCCGTCCATCACCGGCATGCGGACGTCCATCAGCACGACGTCCGGCGTCAAGGACACCGCCACGTCCACCGCCTCGCGCCCGTCGCCGGCCGTGCCGACGACTGCAATGCCGTCTTGGATGTCCAGCAGTGACGCGATGCTGTCCCGGATCAGCCGTTGGTCGTCCACCACCAGCACGCGCACGTCGGTCACCGCGGCACCCGCACCGTCAGCCGGGTGCCCTCACCGGGCGCGCTGCGCACGTCGACCGCGCCACCCACGGCCGCGACCCGCTCGCGCATGCCGGACAACCCGAAACCCTCCTCGGCCACCGAGAACCCCCGCCCGTCGTCGGCCACGACCAACTCCGCCCCCAGATGTCCACAATGGACCTTCACGGACACCGTGCGGGCGTCGGCGTGCCGCAGAGCGTTGGTGATGCCCTCCTGCGCCGCCCGGTACACCGCCAGCAGCACGGCCGGGTCGTACCCGTTCTCGTCGCCGGCGCACTCCACGTCGACCTTCAACCCCTGGGCCAGCTCCGCCAACGCCGACGACAACCGGAACGGTTCACGCAACGCCCGCACGGACCGCCGCACGTCCTCCAACGCCCGCCGGGCCGACTCACGGGCGTCGTCCAACGCCTTGTCGGCCACCGAAGGGTCGAGGTCCCGGAACGCCGACGCCTTCTCCAGCAACACCGACACCGCGGTGAGGTGGTGCCCCAACCCGTCGTGAACGTCCCGAGCGAGCCGGTTGCGCTCGGCGGCGGCGGACAACTCCGCGAGCCTGACCCGCCCGCGCTGCTCCTCCACCGCCACCGCGGCCATCGCGAGGGTCAACACCAGCCCCACGGCGAACATCAGCAGGTCCGACACGCGCTCCACGTCGTGCGTCCAGCCCGGCGCGGTCACGCTGAACGACACCACGACCAGCCCGACGCACCCCACCCCGAGCACGACCGCCACCACCCGGCCGAAGGCGAAGTACGCGCCGAAAGGCAGCAGCAACAACAACACCCGCGCCATGCCCGACCCGTCGGACGCCGCCACGAGCACCACCAACGCCGCCCGCACCACCAGGAACGGCACCGGTTTCGCGTACCGGGGCTCGGCCAGGTCCAGCACGACCAGCGCCGCCAACCCGCCGACGAACCAGCCGAACCGGGTCTCCCCCAGCCCGGCCAGGCCCGCGTACCCGCCCGCGAGCAGCACCGCGCCGTAGAGCAGGGGCGACAACCAGGGAACCGGACGCACGACCGCAGGCTACTTCCGTTCCGCCGCCACGCCGAGGTGCCGATCGGCACCTTTCCGGCACCGCCGGACCACGGGCCGGTCGGCACTCCCGGCCGTGACGCGCGCACACCTAGCGTCACCGGCCATGAGCTTCCTGTTGCGGTTCGGCGCCGTCTGCGGCGCGCTGTCCGGTCTGTTCATCGCCGTCCCCGGCGCGCTGGAGGCGTTCACCGGGGAAACCCTCGCCACCAGCCTGGTGATCGGCGTGTCCCCCGCCCTGTCCCTCCCCCTGCTCACCGCCCTGCACCTCGCGCAACGCCACACCGCCGGCCGCCTGGCCACCAGCGGGTACGCGGTCAACGTCGTCGGGCTCGGCCTGTTCGGCGCGGCGGCGTACGCGTTGAACGTCGTGCTGTTCCCGCTCGGCGTCACGCCCGCCGCGCCGACCCGGGTCGCGCTGCTGGCCAGCGCCGCGGTGTTCGCCGTGGGGTGCGTGTGGTTCGCGGCGGGCATGCTGCGGGCGGGCGTCCACCCGCGGGTGCCGGTGTGGATCTACCTGGTCGTCCTGCCGGTGTTCACCCTCGCCGCCCGCCTGCCCGACACCCCGTTGATCAGCGCCCTGCACGTGCTCGTGGGCGGCGCGCTGGTCTGGTTGGCGGTGTCGGTCTACCCGAAGGCGGCCACCGCCGATCCGGCACCGAGCAGCACGGGATACAACGTTGGCACAACGTTGTAAAAACCCGGTCCGCCCATTACGCTCCCCCGCGTCGAGGACGCCCGAGCGAGAGCAGGAGAGCCCCGTTGGCTGATGTGTGGGTCGCGCCGGGCCGGATCAACCTCATCGGCGAGCACACCGACTACAACGACGGCTTCGTGCTGCCGATCGCCCTGCCCCACGCCGTGCGGATCACCGCAGCACGCCGGGACGACGGCGTGCTGCGCGTGCGGTCGCGCCAGGCCCCTGGGGTGACGGAGGTGCCGGTGGCGGACCTCGCGCCGGGCGTGGTCACGGGATGGGCCGCGTACGTGGCCGGCGTGGTGTGGGTGCTGCGCGAGGCGGGGTACGACATCGGCGGGTTCGACCTGCTGGTGGACGGCAACGTGCCGCTGGGCGCGGGTCTGTCGTCGTCGGCGGCGTTGGAGAGCGCCACCGCGTTGGCCGTCACGGAGTTGTCCAATGTGGACGTCGACCGTTTCGCCTTGGCGCGGTTGGCGCAGCGGGCCGAGAACGACTTCGTCGGCATGCCGTGCGGTATCATGGACCAGGCCGCTTCGCTGCTCGCGCAGGAGGGGCACGCGTTGCTGTTGGACACGCGGACCCTCGGCACGGCCCACATCCCCTTCGACTTGGCGGCCCAAGGACTGCGGTTGCTGGTCGTGGACACCCGCGCGCCGCACCGGTTGGTGGACGGCGAGTACGCGGCGCGGCGAGCCTCCTGCCACAAGGCCGCCGAGATGCTGGGAGTACCGGCGCTGCGGGACGTGACCGAGGTGCCGGAAGGACTGCCGGAGGAGTTGCTGCGGCGGGTGCGGCACATCGTCACCGAGAACCAGCGGGTGTTGGACGTGGTGGAGTTGTTGCGGGCCGGGGAGTTCCGCGCGACCGGTCCACTGCTGACCGCGTCCCACGTGTCGTTGCGGGACGACTACGAGGTCACCGTGCCCGAGTTGGACGTGGCCGTGGAGGCGCTGCTGGATGCCGGCGCCCTGGGTGCCCGCATGACCGGCGGCGGGTTCGGCGGCTGCGTGATCGCCCTGGTGGACGCGGAGAAGGTGGCCGGTTGTGAAACGGCCGTCCGGAAGGCGTTCACGCACAACGACTTCACCGCGCCCGAGTTCTTCACCGCGACCGCATCGGCCGGGGCACGAGCGGAGGGCTAGACCACCGAGGTCCGAGCCGGCCGGGTTTCCCGTCGGACACCTGGCCGACACCTGGGCTTAGAAGTCAAGGATGGTCCTCGCTCACCTTGCCGGTGTACGCACTGTGTATGTCCCCACTGACACGGCGAACCCTGATCGCCGGCGGCATCGCCAGTGCCGGCGTCACGGTCCTCGCCCCCACCTCCGCCAACGCCATCGCCTACCCGTTCACCCTGGGTGTCGCGTCCGGTGAGCCCGCGCCGGACGGCTTCGTGATCTGGACCAGACTGGCCCCCAGCCCGCTCAACACCGACGGCCTCGGTGGCATGTCCAGCGCGAACGTCGCCGTGGACTGGCAGGTCGCCACCGACAACCGGTTCAGCCAGGTGGTGCGCTCCGGGACGTTCACCGCCACCCAGTCCTGGGCGCACAGCGTGCACGTCGTGGTCACCGGCCTGGAGCCGGGCCGCGAGTACTTCTACCGGTTCCGGGCGCTGGGCTACCTCTCCCAGGTCGGCCGCGCGGTCACCGCGCCCGCCGTGGGCACCTCCCCCGCGCTGACCATGCTGTTCACCTCGTGCTCGCACTTCGAGGCAGGCTACTTCACCGCCTACCGGCGCATGGCCGAGGAGAACCCGCACCTGATCCTGCACCTGGGCGACTACATCTACGAAGGCGCGGCGTCCACCACGAACGTCCGCAAGCACGCCCCCACGGTCGAGATCGACGACCTCGCCGACTACCGCGTGCGGCACGCGCAGTACAAGGGCGACCCGGACCTCCAGGCCGCGCACGCCGCCGCGCCCTGGCTGGTCGTATGGGATGACCACGAGGTGGAGAACAACTACGCCAACCTCATCCGCAACGACTCCTCCCCCGCCGGTGACTTCCGGGCGCGGCGGGCGGCGGCGTACAAGGCGTACTACGAGCACATGCCGCTGCGGCCCGCCCAAGCGCCGGTGGCGGAGAACATGCAGCTGTACCGGCGGGTCCGGTGGGGCAGCCTGGCCACGTTCCACATGCTCGACACCCGCCAGTACCGCGACGACCAGGCCTGCGGCGACGGCACCAAGGTGTGCCCGGAGGCCGACGACCCGGCACGCACGCTGACCGGCACGGCGCAGGAGACCTGGCTGCTCGACGGCATGCGGCAGAAGCTGGCCACATGGGACTTCCTGGGCCAGCAGGTGTTCTTCGCGCAGAAGCTGGCCTCCGCCGACGGCGCCAAGTCGATGGACTCGTGGGACGGCTACACCGCCAACCGGGACCGGTTGCAGCGCGGGTGGGACGCGGCCGGGCTGCGGAACACCGTAGTGCTGACCGGTGACGTGCACCGGTCGTGGGCGAGCAACCTGATGCTCAACTACAACACCCAGGACAAGATCATCGGCACCGAGCTGGTGACCACGTCGGTGACGTCCGGCGGCGACGGCAACGCGGCCGACACCGGGCTGTCCAGCCTCAACCCGCACGTGAAGTTCTACAAGAACCTGCGCGGGTACGTCCGCACCGTCACCACGTCCAGCCAGATGGCGGTGGACTTCCGCTGCGTGGACAGGGTGACCGCGCGCGACTACCCCGTCAAGACCGTCCAGAGCTACGTCGTCCAAGCGGGCAACCCCGGATTGCAGGCGCCATGAAGAAGATCCTCGCTCTGACCGCCGCTCTCATGCTGGCGGTGACCGGCACCGCGTCCGCCGCCGTCATGTGGTCCACCGCGAACAGCACGTCCACCGGCGACCAGGACAACGCGGCCGTGTCGGCGGTGCGCAACGGCTGGACCGCCGTGGTGTGGGAGGACGACCGCGACACCGCGACCCCCACCGACCCCGTGCACAGCGACGTGTGGATCAGGCTGTTCAAGGACGGCGTGTCCCGCTACGAGAAGAAGTTGTCCGCCGGTGGCACCGGGAACTGGCGGCACGTCCAGCCCGACGTGGCCCTGCACGACGACGGCAGCGCGGTCGTGGTGTGGGCGGAAGACCCGGACGGCAACGGGTTCTACAACATCGCCGTGCGCGTGGTGCGGACCGACGGGACGATCGCCGGTTCCGCGACCGCGAACGCGTCCTCGGACGGCCAGCAGCTCAACCCAGCCGTGGCCGCCGACCCCGACACCGCCGGGTTCGCCGTGGTGTGGGAGGACAAGCAGTCCACCACGAACCCGACCGTGCGCATCTCCGGTTTCGCGTCGGTGACCTCCAAGACGTACGAGGCTCAGGTGCACACCGCCGGCGGCACGCACCAGCGCCCGGACGTGGCGATGGGCGCGGCGGGCAACGCCGTCGTCGTGTGGGAGGAGGACGGTGACGGCAACGGGTTCTTCAACGTGGGCCGCAAGATCTTCACCCCGTCCGGCGGGGTGAAGCTGGCGCAGGGCGTGGCCAACGCGTCCGGCGGCGGGCAGCAGCGCCGGCCGGTGGTGGCGGCGAACTTCAACGGCGACCACGCGGTGGCCTGGGAGACCGACCACACCGGCACGGCGGAGGTGGCGGTGCGCTCGTTCCTGGCGTCCGGCGCCGCTTCGTCCACTGTGGACACGATGCTGGCGGGCGCCGATCCGCAGGTGGGCATCGACGACCAGCGCGGCGTGGTGGTCACGTCGGTGGTGGCGTCGGACGTGTGGACGCAGGGCTTCAACCCCGACGGTTCCACCGCGGGCCGCCTGGCCCGCCAGTCCACCAACCAGACGGTGACCGGCCGCCAGGACGAGCCCGCGCTGGGCGTGGACGCGTGGGGCCTGATCACCATCGCCTACACCGACGACAACGACGGCAACGGCTTCGACCAGGCCTACCTGGGCACCGGCTGGCAGAACAGCACCTGGTGACCCCTCGGTGACGGCGGCGCGCCCCCCGCTACGGGAGCGCGCCGTCCTGGTACTGCTTGGCCAGCCGCTTGGGCGCGCGGCACAGCCACGCCTCGGTGATCAGCTCGGCGAGTTCCTCTTGACCGATCCGTTCCAGCCGGACCAGCACGCCCGGGAACCCGTCGAAGTGCGGGATGGTGAAGTAGACGTCCGGGTCGTCGGCCAGCAGCGCTTCCTTGACGCCCTCGTCGGCCACCCGAGCACCGAGGATCGGACCTTCGGGCACGACACCGCCCAGGTCCTGGTGGTCGCGCTTGCGCAGCGGCCGGTCCCACACGAACGCCTTGTCCTTCACCCGCCAGGCGGGCAGCCCGTCGTAGGAGGGGTGCTCGTCGGTCTCCGGCAGCGCCAGGGCGATCCGGCGCACGTCGTCCCAAGTGGCCATGCCGCACCCTAACCCCGACATCGATCGTTGGCATGACCAACGTCTGGTGCTATCGTTGGCGTCACCAACATTGGATAGACCAACGGAGTACCTCGTGATCGAGCCCTTCAAGCTGGACGTCCCCCAGGCCGACCTCGACGACCTCATGAACCGCCTCGCCCGTACCCGCTGGACCGACGAGCTGCCCGAGGCCGGCGGCGACTACGGCATCCCCGTCGCCCGCGTCCGGGGCCTGGTCGAGCGCTGGAAGTCCTTCGACTGGCGGGCCGTCGAGGCCAAGCTCAACGCCTATCCGCAGTTCACCACCACCATCGACGACCAGAACGTGCACTTCCTGCACGTGCGCTCCGACCGCGAGGACGCCCTGCCGCTGGTCCTCACCCACGGGTGGCCCAGCTCGGTGCTGGACTTCCTCGACGTCGTCGAGCTCCTGCGCCGGGACTTCCACCTGGTCGTCCCGTCCATCCCCGGCTTCGGCCCCTCCGGACCCACTCGCGAGCGCGGCTGGACCATCGAACGCGTCGGCCGGGCGTGGGCCGAGCTGATGGACCGGCTCGGCTACGACCGGTACGGCGCTCAAGGCGGCGACTTCGGCTCGGGCATCTCCCAGGCGGTCGCGGCGGCGGCGCCGGACAAGGTGGTCGGCGTGCACCTCAACTACCTGCCGACCCCGCCGCCGGCGAGCACCGAGGGCCTGTCCGAGACCGACCTCGCACGCGTCGAGCACATCAAGCGGTTCATGGCGCAGCGGCCCGGCTACCAGGTCATGCACATGACCAAGCCGCAGGTCGTCGCGTACGGGATCACCGACTCCCCGGTCGGCTTGCTGGGATGGGTGGCGGACAAGTTCTTCGAATGGCTCGACCCGAACTCCGACGTCGACGACGACCGGCTGCTGGAGGTCGTGACCCTCTACTGGCTCACCGGCACCGCCGGCTCCGCGCTGCGCCTGGCGAAGGAAGGCCCTGGTAGCGCGATCCCGTGCCCCGTTCCGGTGGGTATGGCGGTGTTCCCGGCCGACATCATCCTGGCCGTGCGCGGAGTGGCGGAGCGGCGGCTGGACGTGCGGCGGTGGACCGAGTTCGACCGCGGCGGCCACTTCCCGGCCCTGGAGGTGCCCGACCTGCTGGCGGAGGACATCAGGACGTTCTTCGCCGACCTGCGCTAGACGACCAGCGACACACCGGTCGCCGTCACGATCACGGCGACCGCCCCGTCCAGCACGCGCCACGCCGAGGCCCGCGCGAACACCCCCGACAACCACCGCGCGCCGAACCCCAGGCAGCAGAACCACAGCACGCTGGCGGCCATCGCGCCCACGCCGAACCACCACCGCTGGTCGGCGAACCCGGTGGATGCGGTGCCCAGCAGCAGCACGGTGTCCAGGTAGACGTGCGGGTTGAGCCAGGTCAGCGCCAGGCACGTGAGGATCGTCCCGCCCGCGCCGCCGACCAGCACGCCGGGCTTCAGCATCCGCCGCACCGCCAGCACCCCGTACCCGATCAGGAACGCCGCGCCGAACCAGCGCACCACCTCCAGCACCACCGGCCACGCCGACAGCACCGTCCCCACTCCGCCCACGCCGACCGCGATCAGCACCGCGTCCGAGGCGGCGCAGATCGCCACGATGGCCACGACCCGTTGGCGCAGAACGCCTTGCCGCAGCACCAAGGCGTTCTGCGCTCCGATGACGGCGATCAACGACAACCCCATGCCGAGTCCGGCCAGCAACGCGTGCATCACGTCCACCGACGCTAAGAACCCATCAAGGATTAGGCCAGCTAAAGTTCCTTAAGTATCATTAGCAGCCGTGATGCTGGATCCGGACGCCGTCAAGACCCTCCTCGCCGTCGTGGACGAGGGCACCTTCGACGCCGCCGCCAAAGCCCTGCACGTCACGCCCAGCGCGGTCAGCCAGCGCATCAAAGCGCTGGAACAGCGCACCGGCCGGGTCCTGCTGGTCCGCGCCAAGCCCGCCAAGCTGACCGAGTCCGGCCAGGTGATCGCCCGCTACGGCCGCCAACTGGCGTTGCTGGAACAGGACACCGCCACCGGCCTGGGCCTGACCGAACGACCCACGGCGATCCAGGTGGCCGTCAACGCCGACTCGCTCAACACGTGGTTCCGGGACGTGGTCCGCGAACTGGCCACCGACGACGACCTCGTGCTCGGCGTCCTGCGCGACGACCAGGACCACACCGCCGAAGCCCTGCGCCAGGGCCTGGTCGTCGCGGCCGTCACGTCCTCGCCGCAACCCGTGCAGGGGTGCAGCGTCCGCCCGCTGGGCAGCATGCGCTACCACGCGGTGGCCAACAAGACCTTCGCCAAACGCTGGCGGGGCAAGGACTTGTCCACCGTGCCGGTGGTCGTGTTCGACGACAAGGACGACCTCCAGGACGCCTTCTGCCGCCGCATCACCGGCAAGGAAGCCTCGACCCACCGCCACTACCTGCCCGACGGCCCGGTCTTCGAAGACGCCGTGGTCGCGGGCGCCGGGTGGGCGTTGCTGAGCGAACACCAGATCAAACGGCACCGCGGCCTGGTCCACCTCTACCCGGACGACCCTGTGGACGTCCCCCTGCACTGGCAGCAGTGGAAACTCGACTCCCCGCCGCTGCAACGGGTCGCGGACGCCGTTTTCCGCGCCGCACGGGCAGATCTGCACTGACGGACTACGCTGCCGGCATGGGCGAACCGCTCGCACCCCCGGAGTTCACCGCACCCGACTGGCGCGTGCTCGGCGAGGGCGCGTGCGCGTTCTTCCTGACCGCGTCCTTCGCCGACGCCGCCCGCCTGGTCGCGGCCATCGCCGAGGTGGACCGCCACCCCGACGTGGACATCCGGCCGGACGGCGTGCTGGTCCGGCTGCTCACCACCACCCCCGACCACTGCGGCCTGACCACCGACGACCTCGACGCCGCCCACCGCATCTCGGCGTCGGCCGCCGCGCTGGGCCTGCGCGCCGATCCCTCCGCGCTCCAGACCGTCCAGGTGACCATCGACGCGATGGACATCCCGGCGGTGATGCGGTTCTGGCGTGCCGTGCTCGACTACACCCCGCGCCTCGACAACCCCGACGAAGACCTGGTCGACCCGCGCGGCCGTGGAACTTCGTTGTGGTTCCAGCAGATGGACACGCCCAGGGTGCAGCGCAATCGCTTGCACTTCGACGTGTGGGTGCCGTTCGAGCACGCACACCGGCGCATCGCGGCGGCCATCGACGCCGGCGGACGGCTGGTCACCGACCGGCACGCGCCGGCCTGGTGGGTACTGAAAGACCCCGAGGGCAACGAAGTCTGCATAGCCACCATCCGAGGCCGCTGAGTCAGCGCACGCGGAACGTGATGCCCGCTTTCACCAGCCGCTCGGTCAGCGCGTCGCCCATCGCCACCGCCGTGGTCACCTGACCGGACGTCTCCGGCAGCGAGTCGAAAGCCAGGCACAGCGCGGACTCGCTGAGCATCTTCGCCGTCTCCCCGTACCCGGGATCGCCGCCGGAGACCTCGGTGACCACCCGCTCCCCGCCGCCCTCGCCGTAGAAGAGCACCTTGAACCACGACCGCGCCCGCTGCTCCGGGCTCGGACCCGACCCGGGCTTGCGCCGGTCCAGCAGCCACCGCCGCACGGGCGGCACCTGGGCCAGCCCCATCAACGCGCCCACGCCGCCGACCACACCCACCGCCACGGGCAGCCGCCGCACCGCGATGTGGTGGCTGTAGGTGAACTCCGGCCCGTACCGGTCCAGCGCGGCGGCCGAGCGCAGCACCACCTGCGGGTCGATGGTCGGCGCGGGCAGGACCCACGCGCCCACCCGCCGGTCGTACCGCGGCGCGCTCACCTTGCCGCGCACGACCCGCCCGGACGGCCTGCCCTCGACCTGCCTGCGCCGCCGCGCGACCTCCGCCATCGACCGCCAGCGGGAGAACGCGGTGACCGCCGAGTGGAACGTCCCGCCCGAGAACGTCCCCGACGCGGTGACGAAACCCTCCACGGTGAGCGGCACGCCCTCGGGCAGGCGGCCGACCGTGAAGTGCACGCCCAGGTCGTAGGGGACCGAATCGAACCCGCATGCGTGCACCAGCCGCGCCCCGGACTCCACCGCGGTCGCGTGGTGGCGCAGGTAGGTCCGGTCGACGAACTCGGGTTCGCCGGTCAGGTCCACGTAGTCCGTCCCGGCCCGCGCGCACGCGGCCACGAGCCCGTCCCCGTAGTGGATGTACGGCCCGACGGTCGTGATCACCACTCGTGTGGACTCGGCGACCGCACGCAGAGAACCTGGATCGGTCGAGTCGGCGACCAGCACGTCCGGTTCGCTCACCGACACGTCCGGGCTGCTCACGCCGGACAGGGACGATCGCACCGCGTCGAGCTTGCCCCGGTCCCGTCCCGCCAGTGCCCAGCGCGCCCCGGCGGGCAGGCGCCCCGCCAGGTACTCGGCGGTGAGCCGGCCGGTGAAACCGGTGGCGCCGAACAGCACGAGGTCGTACATCCGCAAGCCCTCCCGAAGGTCTTTCACAACGACAACGACGTCATTGTCGGCGGGTGACGGCGTTATCGCGCAGTTCACCATCCCGCCGCCGGACGCTCACGCCACCGTGCTCACACGTCCCTACCGTTCCCGAGGCCCTTGTCCGGTAGATCAGGAAGCGAAGGGTTTCGGCATGCAGGGTCGCAAGGCCAGGCTCCCCCTCGCGGTCGTCGCCGTCGGCGTCGTCACCGCGACCACCCTCACCGTCATCGCCACCTCCGACCAGCTCCCGGCCGCGTCGGCGGCCACGTCCACGTTCACCCCGACGGCGGACACGTACGTCGACAGCACCGCAACCGGCACCAACTACGGCACCTCCGGCCAGCTCGGCGTGGACAACTCGCCGATCAAGCGGATGTTCCTGAAGTTCGTGGTGTCCAACGTGTCCGGCACGGTCACCAGCGCGAAGCTGCGCATCCACACCGACAACGTCAGCGGGGCCAACAGCCCCAACGGCGGCACGTTCAAGTCGATGACCAACACCACGTGGTCGGAGACCGGCGTCACCTACAACAACCAGCCCGCCATCGACGGCGCCACGCTGGGCTCCCTGGGCTCGGTGTCGCAGAACGCCTGGTACGAGGTCGACGTGACCTCCTACGTCAAGGGCAACGGCACCTTCAGCATCGGCGTCACCTCCTCCAGCAGCGACGGTGCCGACTACGACTCCCGCGAGTCCGGCTCGACCACCGCTCCGCAGCTCGTGGTCACCACCGGCACCACCACCACGACCACCCCGCCGCCCAGCGGTGACCCGGTGCTCGTCGGCGCGGGCGACATCTCCAACTCCGGCTCCGGCGACAGCGCCACCGCCGCCCTGCTGGACAACATCCAGGGCACGGTGTTCACCACCGGCGACAACGTCTACAACGACGGCACCGCCGCGGAGTTCGCCAACTACTACGACCCGACGTGGGGCCGGCACAAGGCGCGCACGCGGCCGTCGCCGGGCAACCACGACTACCACACCTCGGGCGCGACCGGGTACTACAACTACTTCGGCACGCAGGCCGGTCCGTCGGGTCGGGGCTACTACTCCTACGACCTGGGCAACTGGCACATCATCTCGTTGAACTCCAACATCAGCATGTCCGCGGGCTCGGCGCAGGAAACCTGGCTGCGCACCGACCTGGCGAACAACACCAAGCCGTGCACGGCGGCCTACTGGCACCACCCGCTGTTCACCTCGGGCGCCAACCACGCCCCGTCCACGGCGACGCGCCCGCTGTTCCAGGCGCTGTACGACTACAACGCGGACGTGGTGATCTTCGGCCACAACCACCAGTACGAGCGGTTCGCGCCGCAGAACCCCAGCGGCGGCCTGGACACCTCGCGCGGCATCCGCACGTTCGTCGCGGGCATGGGCGGCGCCAGCCACTACAGCTTCGGCACCATCAAGCCCAACAGCGAGGCGCGCAACAGCGACACCTACGGCGTGTTGAAGCTGACCCTGCACAGCAACAGCTTCGACTGGCAGTTCGTGCCGCAGTCGGGCCGGACCTACTCCGACAGCGGCACGCAGTCCTGCCACTAGTCGCACCCCGCCGCACCCGGTCCGGTTCGCGGGCCGGGTGCGGCACCCCTCGGGTTGGAGGCAACCGCCGTGTACCTGTCCACGATCGACCGCCCCAAGACCGCGGGCTGGAAGGGCCTGAGCGGCAACGTGTTCGCGCTCGGCGCGGTCAGCCTGGTCACCGACGTCTCGTCGGAGATGGTCACCGCCGTCCTGCCGCTCTACCTCGTCATCGGTCTCCAGCTCAGCCCCGCTGCGTACGGCCTGGTCGACGGCCTGTACACGGGCGCGACGACGGTGCTGCGGCTGGTCGGCGGCTACCTTGCCGACCGTACGACCAAGCGCAAGGCCGTGGCGGGCTTCGGGTACGGCCTGTCCGCGGTGGCCAAGCTCGGGTTGCTGTTCGCCGGCACGTCCACGGCCCTGTTGGGCGCGGTGATCACCGCCGACCGCGCGGGCAAGGGACTGCGGACCGCTCCCCGCGACGCGCTGATCACGTTGTCCACGCCGGAGAAAGACCTCGGGCGGGCGTTCGGCGTGCACCGGGCGATGGACGGGGTGGGCGCGTTCCTCGGCCCGTTGGTGGCCTTGGCGGTGCTCGCGGTCGCCGGCAACTCGTTCGATTCGGTGTTCGTCACCAGTTTCTGCATCGCCGCGATGGGCGTGGTGGTGCTGGTGATGTTCGTCCGCGACCACCGCACACCCGTGCCCGCCACCCCGGTGCGCCCTTCGGCGGCCTTCGGGTTGTTGCGGGACGCCCGAATCCGCCGAGTCGTGCCGGCGGCTTCGGTTCTAGGCCTGGCCACCATCGGCGACGGCTTCGTGTACCTGCTGCTGCACAAGCGGGAGAACCTGGCGATCGGCTGGTTCCCGCTGCTGGCGGTCGGCACGAGCCTGGTCTACCTGCTGCTCGCCGCACCGCTGGGCGCTCTGGCCGACCGGGTCGGGCGACTGCCCGTGATGCTCGGCGGGTATGCGTGCCTGGCCGCCGCGTACCTGCTGGTCTTCGGCCCGCTGGGCGGGTGGCCGCTGGTGGTGGTCGTGGTCCTGCTGTACGGGGTGTTCTACGCCGCCACCGACGGGGTGCTGATGGCGTTGGCCGGGCCGCTGCTGCCGGAGGGCCTGCGCACCACCGGTATCGCCCTTGTCCAGACCGGCCAAGCCCTGGCCTATCTCGGCTCGTCGGTCCTGTTCGGCCTGGCCTGGCAGTTCTGGGGCCCGGAGACCGCCACCCGCGCCGCCGCCATCGGCGTCGGCCTCGCCCTGCTCGCCACCTTCGCACTACTCGGACGCCGCTCATGACCTCCACCCGCACCCGCCTCACCGTGACCGCCGTCGCCGCCCTCGTGCTGGGCGGCGTGGCGGTCGGCTACACGGCCCTGTCCGCCCAGCCTCGGAGCAGCGCCCCCTCAGGCACCGTGACCGGGCCGAAGATCCAGGTGCTCAGCAACGGCGTGCTGTCCACCGCGTCCCGCACCGACCCTTCCGGCCCCCGCGAACTGACCGACCAGCGCTGCGACCGCGCTTATGCCGCCGGCGGCACCATCTCGTGCCTGCGGCCGGCCGGGGCTCTGAAAGCCGGGGAACTCGCGGTCCTGGACTCATCGCTCAACGTCGTCCGGACCCTGCCTTTGACCGGCTTCCCCAACCGAACGCGGGTGTCGGCCAGCGGGCGGATGGTGGGCTGGACGCTGTTCGTGGACGGCCATTCCTACGCCGCCAACGGTTTCTCCACGAGCACCGGCATCCTCGACGTGCGGACGGGGGCGGTGGTGCAGTCCCTGGAGGAGTTCACCGTGCTCGGCGAGGCCGGCGAGGACCGCAACTTCTGGGGCGTCACCTTCACCTCCGACGACAACCGCTTCTACGCCACCATGTCCACCGGCGGACACCGATACTTGGTAGAGGGCGACTTCACAGCCCGAACCGTAAAGCCGTTGGCAGACAACGTGGAATGCCCCTCCCTATCACCGGACGGCACCCGAATCGCGTACAAGGCAGCCGTGAACGGCGACCCGCAACAGGGCTGGCGGATCTCGGTGATGGACCTGTCCACCCGCACGATCACCCCCTTGGCGGAGACCCGCTCGGTAGACGACCAGCCCGCCTGGCTCGACGCGTCCACCATCGCCTACGGGATGCAACGACCCGACGGAACCAATGACGTGTGGTCGGTGCAAGCGGACGGCACCGGCACGCCAGCAGTCCTGATCCCCGAGGCCAACTCCCCTGCACCGCTCTAACTGCACGGACGGACTGCACGTGCAGGTTGACCCGGGCGGCGGGTTCCCCCGGCCGCCCGATGGGTGGGAAAATCGCAGGTGACAACGTTGTCATCACCTCCTCACCCTGCGGGAGGAAGAGTCATGCGCCTGCGTTTCCCTGCAATCGCACTCGTGACGTTCGCGGCCCTCGCCGTACCCCTGTCCGGTACGGCCTCGGCCATCACCGACCCCGCCCAGCACGTCAACCCCTTCGTCGGCACCAAGCCCGGCGGCCCGGACTTCGGGCACGGGGGTGGGGCGGGCAACACCTTCCCCGGCGCCGTCGCCCCGTTCGGCATGCTCCAGTGGAGTCCGGACACGGTCACCCACCAGCACGGCGGCTACCACTACGACGACAACCGCATCCGGGGCTTCAGCCTCACCCACCTGTCCGGCCCCGGGTGCAGCGACTTCGGCAACGTCCCCTTCATGCCGGTCCTCGGCTCCAGCCCGGTCGCCCACTCGACCTTCAGCCACGCCAACGAGCAGGCGAGCCCCGGCTACTACTCCGTCGCGTTCGACAACGGCATCCGCACCGAACTGACCGCCAACCAACGCTCCGGCGTCGCCCGCTTCACCTACCCGGCCGGCCAGAAGGCCTCCCTCTCCGTGGACGCCGCCCGCGCCTTCAACGCCGCGAGCGGGTCCATCACGGTCGGCACCGACTCCCTCTCCGGCTACACCGACAGCGGCGGGTTCTGCGGCGCGGGCAACCGGTACCGGCTGCACTTCCACGTCACCTTCGACCGCCCGTTCAGCACTGCCGGCGTGGTCCAGGGCGACACCGTCGACACCACCCGCCGCAGCGTCGAGGGCAGCGGACGCGGCAGTGTGCCGCCCTCGCCGAAGACCGCGCAGACCCAGGACGTCCCACCACCACCGGCCACCACCCAGGACGTGCAGCCGTTCGCCGCCGCCGCGTTCGTCTCGTTCGACGCGACCACGGTCACCGCCCGCGTGGGCATCTCGTTCGTCAGCCTCGACGGCGCCAAGGCCAACCTCGCCGCCGAGACCGGCACGAAGTCGTTCGACGAGGTCCGCACCCAGTCCCGGACCGCGTGGAACGGCTGGCTGGGCCGCATCGACGTCACCGGCGGCACCTCCACACAGTTGCGCACCCTGTACACGTCGCTGTACCACTCGCTGTTGCACCCCAACGTCTTCAGCGACGTGGACCGCCGGTACACCGGGTTCGACAACCAGGTCCACACCGCAGCCACCACCCAGTACGCGAACTTCTCCGGCTGGGACGTCTACCGCTCCCAAATAGCCCTCATCGCCCTCCTGGCCCCACAAGAGGCAGCCGACATCGCCCAGGCGGCGGTCAACCAGGCCGCGCAGGGCGGGTACTTCGACCGGTGGACCGTCGCCAACGGCGGCACGGGCGTGATGAACGGCGACCCGATGGCCGTCATCGTCTCCACGATCCACGCCTTCGGCGGCACGTCCTTCGACACCGCCCAAGCCCTGACCCGCATGGTCAACGGGGTGAACGACATCCGCCAGCGCCCGGGGTGGTTGCAGTTCAACAACTACGGCTACGTCCCGACCGGCCTGCCCGACGTGTGGGGTTCGGCGGCCACGACCCTGGAGTACACCAGCGCGGACTTCGCCATCTCCCAGTTCGCCGCACGCCTGGGCAACACCGCCACGGCGGAGAACTTCCTGCGGCGAGCGCAGAACTGGCGCAACATCTTCGAGTCCGGCGCGAAGTACCTCAAGCCGCGCAACGCCGACCTGACGTGGCCCGCGTTCAGCCCGACGCAGGAGAACGAGTACGTCGAGGGCAACGCCGCCCAGTACACGTGGATGGTTCCCTACAACCACCGCGGGCTGTTCGACGCTATGGGCGGCAACGCGAACGTCGTGTCCCGTTTGGACACATTCTTCACCGAGTTGAACGCCGGCCCCAAGAAGCCTTACGCGTACCTGGGCAATGAACCCACGCTCAACACGCCGTGGGCGTACGCGTACGCGGGTGCGCCCGCCAAGACGCAGGACGTGGTCCGCCGCGCCCTGACCTCGATCTTCCGGCCGGTGCCGGAAGGCTTGGTGGGCAACGACGACCTCGGTCAGATGTCGTCGTGGGCGGTGTGGGCGGCGCTGGGCATGTACCCGCAGACCCCGGGCCGGGCGGAGCTGGTGCTGGCCAGCCCGCAGTTCCCGTCGGTCCGGATCGTGCGCGGCAACGGGCGCACCATCACCATCACCGCGCCGGGCGCGTCGGACACGGCGAAGTACGTGCAGTCCTTGCGGGTCAACGGGGTCGCGTCCAGCAAGCCCTGGCTGCCCGCGTCCATCGCCAACGAGGGTGGAACGGTCGAGTTCGCCCTCGGCACCGCGCCCTCGTCGTGGGGCACCGCGCCGGCCGACGCACCGCCGTCCCACGACGTCGGCCCGTACCCGGCGCGTTCGGGCGCCATCACGGGCCTGGCCGCCAAGTGCGCCGACGCCGACCCGAGCATCGCGGGCAACGGCGCACCGGTGCGGCTGTGGGACTGCAACGGCACCCCCGCCCAGCAGTGGACGCTGGCGTCGGACGGCACTGTCCGCGCGCTGGGCCGGTGCCTCGACGTCAGCGGCAGCGGCCGGACCAACGGCACGAAGGTCCAACTGTGGGAGTGCAACGCCACGGGCGCCCAGCAGTGGTGGCCGCGCGGTGGCGCTCTGGTCAACCCGCCGTCCGGCAAATGCCTGGACGTGCCGAACAGCACCACCACGAACGGCGTCCAGTTGCAGATCTACGACTGCAACGGCACCGGCGCGCAGCAGTGGCGGGTGCCCTGACCTCGACGGGTCGTCCTCACGCCGTGAACCAGGGCGTGAGGACGGCCCGGCCGTCGTCGCCCACCAGGCGCAGCCGGACGGTCGGGTGCGGCAGCTCGGGCACCACCACCCAGCCGTCCTCCCCGATGCCGACCCGCCGCTCCCCCACCGGCGTCTCCACCACGACCTCGCCCGACGCGCCCCCGACCAGCGCCCGCAACCCGCCCGCCTCGGCCTGGACGTCCACCGACACGGCGTCGGTCTCGAAGGCCAGCACGTGGGTGTCGTCGCCGGAGCGGACCAGCTGGGCGGACTCCCACGAGTCGTGCACCAGCTCGGCCAGCTCCTCGTCCATCCGCCGGGTCGTCAACGCGGCCCGCGCCGCGCTGTCGACCCACTCGGGCACGGGATCCACCCGGTTCGCGATCGACCGCAACCGCTCGACCAGCTCGTCGTCGTCCATCACACCTCCTCGGCGAGCTTGCGCAGACGGTCCAGGCACCGGCCCCGGGACGGCCCGATGCTGCCGACCGCGATGTCCAGGACCTGGGCGATCTCGGCGTAGGAGGGCGGCGGGTCGGCCATCAGCAGCCGGATCAACCGCCGGCAGGCCTCCGGCAACCGGTCCACCGCCCGCCACAGCGCGTGGTCGCGCTCCGCGAGCAGCAACCCCTCGTCCAGCGGCGGGGCGTCGTCGGCCACGTCGGGCGGCTCCTCGTCCGCCGCCCGCCGCCGCTGCGCGCGGCGCAGCAGCTGGAGGCACTCCCGCCGGGCGGTGGTGGCCAGCCAGGCGGCCAGCCGGTCGGGCTCGGCGACCGTGCCGAGCTTCTCGACCAGCTTCAACCAGGTGTTCTGCACGACGTCGGCGCAGTCGGCGGTCCCCAGCCGAAAGCCCCGGGCGACGGACCACAGCAGCGGTGTGTAGCGCGCCACCAGCTCGTTCCACGCCGCCTGGTCGCCCTGGGCGGCGGCCGAGAGCAGCGTTGCGTTGTCCTCGCCCACGAGGCGGGATTGTTCCGCACACACACCCACGACAACCAGATGTCCCACCCGGACGTGCTGATGCACGCCACCGGCGGGCGGTTCCGCGCACAACCGCTCAGCGCCCGAACAGGCGTCCGGTGCGTCAGACCTGGACGACCTCGACACCGCGCTCGCGGAACCGGCGCACGTCTTCCTCTTTCGCGTCGGTGTCCGTCACCAGCACGTGCACCTGGGCGATCGGGCAGATCGACGCGAAGGCGCGCGCCCCGATCTTCGACGAGTCGGCCACCACCACGACCCGCCGTGCGCGTTCCGCCAGCATCCGGTTGATGTCCGCCTCACCCTCGTGGTGGGCGGAGGCCCCGGCGTCGGGGTCGATCGCGTCCACGCCCAGGAACGTCACGTCCAGGCTCAAACCGCTCAGGATCCGTCCCGCCAAAGGTGACATCAGCTCATAAGACTGCGGCCGGGCCACGCCACCGGTCACCACGAGCTTCACCTGGGGCCGCACGGCGAGCTCGTTGGCGATGTTCAACGCGTTGGTCACGACGGTGATCACCCCGTCGCCCTCGGCCCCGCCCACGTCGGCACTGGTCATCAACGCTCGCGCGACCTCGGTGGTCGTGGTGCCGCCGTTCATGCCGACCACCGCGCCGCGGTGCACCTGCTCCGCCGCCGCACGGCCGATACGCTGCTTCTCCCCGGCCCGGCGCACGGTCTTGTACCGCAACGGCAGGTCGTAGGCCACCGAGTGCGCCACGGCCCCGCCGCGGGTGCGCGTGAGCAGTTGCTGCTCGGCCAGGTGGTCGAGGTCCCGGCGGATCGTCGCACCGGACACCGCCAGCTCCTCGGCGATGTCGTCGACCTCGATCTTGCCGCGCTC
The DNA here is from genome assembly GCF_037401995.1 of Saccharothrix sp. CCNWYY140. NCBI lineage: Bacteria > Bacillati > Actinomycetota > Actinomycetes > Pseudonocardiales > Pseudonocardiaceae > Saccharothrix > Saccharothrix sp. CCNWYY140. The sequence continues at coordinate 107,360 of NZ_JBBEGC010000002.1, read as the reverse complement.
GGCCAGCAGCTCCAGCAGCGCGTTCAACCGCTCGTACCGATTCACGGCCTACCTCCTGTGCATGAACATTAATGCACATTACAGATGCGCAAAAGTGCATCTGATGAACACGCCGTCACAGCGTCTCGACCCGCACCTGATCGTGCAGCCTGCGCAGCAACGGCACGTCCACGCTGCCCGCGACCGGCGCCGCGACGGCCGCCGCCGACCAGGCGACCGCCGCACGCAGCCGCATCGGCCACGACGACTGCTCCACCAGCCCGTTCGCCAGCGCCGCGACGGCCGCGTCCCCGGCTCCGGTCGGGTTGCCGCGCACCGGGAACGGCGGCACGGCCCGCCACCGACCCTCGCCGGTCACCGCGACCATCCCTTCCGGACCCAACGACAACACCACCGCGCCGGCACCCAGCGACCGCAGCCGTTCCGCACCCTCCAAGGCGTCCGCGCTGTCCACGACCTCGCGCAACTCCGCCGCGTTCGGCTTGAGCACGTCCGCGCCGGCCTCCGCCGCCGCCAGCAGGGCAGGTCCGCTGGTGTCCACGACGACGGGCACCCCCGCCTCCCGCGCCGCCGCCACCACCCGGGAACAGGTGTTCCGGGGCGTCGCCTGCGGCAGGCTGCCCGAGCAGACCAGCGCGGACGCCTCGGGCAACCGGCCCCGGACCAGGTCGAGCAGCCTGTCCCACTCGGTGTCCAGCAGCGCCGCGCCGGCCTCGTTGAACAGGGTCGCGTCCTCGTCGTCCACCACGGCCACGGTCATCCGCGTCGGCGCGTCCACGACCAGCAACGCGTGCGGCACCTCCGAGGCCACCAGGTCCGCGCGCAGCGACTCGCCCAGCACGCCGCCCACCGGCCCGACGGCCAGCGTCGCGATGCCCATCTCGTGCAGCACGCGGCTGACGTTGAACCCCTTGCCGCCGGCCCGTTCCCGCACCGACCGCACCCGGTGCGTGGTGCCCGGCACGAGCCGCTCCACCCGGTAGCTGACGTCCAGCGCCGGGTTCGGGGTCACGGTGAGGATCACCGGACGCTCCCGGCGGGCACCGCGTCCAGCACGCCCAGCAGCCGCGCCACCTCGCGTGCCATCCGGTCCCGCGCCGGACCCAGGTACTTGCGGGTGTCCACGAGCCCGGCGTCACCGAGTCGGTCGCGGACCTCGTCGGTGAAGACCTTGTTGAGGTGCGTGGAGATGTTCACCTTGGTGATCCCCGCCGTCACCGCGCGCCGCAGGCCTTCGTCCGACACGCCCGAGGACCCGTGCAACACCAGCGGAACGTCCACAGTGGACTTGATAGCGGCGATGAGGTCGTAGTCCAGTGCCGCGTCCCGCGTGGTCATCGCGTGCGAGCTGCCGACCGCGACGGCCAGCGCGTCCACACCCGTGGCGGTCACGTACTCCTTGGCCTCGCCGGGATCGGTGCGCACGCCGGGCGCGTGCACGCCGTCCTTGCCGCCGACCTCCCCCAGCTCGGCCTCCACCCAGATGCCCCGAGCGTGGCAGAACTCGGCGACCTCCTTGGTCTGCACGACGTTGTCCTCGTAGGGGGCGGTCGAGGCGTCGAACATCACCGACCCGATGCGGTGCAACGCGCCCTCCCGCACCAGCGGCACGGACTCGATGTGGTCCAGGTGCACCGCCACCGGCACCGACGACTCGGCCGCCACCGCCAGCGCCGCCTCCAGCAGCGGCGCGAGGGAACGGTGGTAGCGCACGCAGTTCTCGCTGATCTGCAACAGCACCGCGGTGCCCGCCCGCTCGGCGCCGGCGACGATCGCGGACGCGTGTTCGAGCTGGATGACGTTGAACGCGCCCACCCCGTGCCCGCCCGCGACGGCGGCGGAGACGATGGCGGCGGTAGGCCTCAGCACAATGCACTCCTCTTGGCCGCGAGCAGGGCCGCGCCACGACAGCCGGCCAGCCCGCCGAGTTCGGCCGCCACCAGGCGCGGCCGGCGTTGGAAGGTCAGGCGCTCGCGCAGCGCCTCGGACAGGGGCCGCAGCAGCACGTCGCCCGCCGCGGACAACCCGCCGCCGACGACCACCACCTCCGGCGCGAGCACGCTCGCCGTCCAGGCCAGCGCGTGGGCCAACGCCCGCACCGCGTCGTCCCACACGCGCACGGCGTCGACGTCCCGTTGCACCACCAGCCGCGCCACGTCGGCGGCTTCGGTGGGCGTGCCGGTGCTGGCGGTGTAGCGGCGGGCGATCGCGGATGCCGAGGCGATCGCCTCCAGACAGCCGGTCCGCCCGCACGCGCACGACTCGTCGTGGCCCACGTCGACGTGCCCGATCTCACCGGCGTACCCGCCCGCGTCGTGCACGCGCCCGCCCAGCACGAGAGCCGCCGCGATACCGGTCCCGATCGGCAGGAAGACGGCGTCCCGCGCCCCACGCCCGCCGCCGACCGCGGACTCCGCCAGCCCTCCCGCGCGCACGTCGTGCCCGAACGCCGTCACCCGGCCGAGCCGGTCGGCGAGCAGGGCGGCGAACGGCACGTCCCGCCACCCGAGGTTCTCCGACCACACCGCCACGCCCGCGGCCTCGTCGACGATCCCGGGGACGACCACGCCGACGCGTGCCACCCGCTCCGGGTCCAAGTCGCCGACCAGCCCGGCCACGACGTCGAGGACCCCCGCCACGACGTCCGGCCCGGGTCGCGGCGTGGGCGCGGCGGCCTGCGCGAGCACCCGGTCACCGTCGACGAGCACGGCCTTGGTGGCCGTACCGCCCACGTCGACCCCGACCACCAGCTCCACCCGCGCACCACCTGTTCACGACTGCGCTCAACTGCGCGCAATCATGCACTTTTGGTCAGAGTATGCGCAAGGAGCGCGCAGGGTCAGGCGCTGGCCGCGACCGGCACCACGACCGCCGGCGGCACCTTCAGCAGCTCGCGAACCACCCGTTGCACCAGCGGGTGTACCTCGACAAGCCCTTCGCGGTGGGTCACCAGGTGCACCCGGTGGAGGGCGCGCAACGCCGACAGGTCGTGCCCGTGCAACAACACCTCTTCGGGGATGCCATCAGACCCGAGCAACGAGACAAGTTCGAGCATCGCCGGCGCACCCGGCGACAAAGTCCGCGCCGCCTCCACCGCCCGCGCCACCACGTCCACCACCGTGCCGTCGTGCTCGTCGGCCGGCGACGACGCCGGGAACAGGTCGGCCACCGGCTGCCGGCGGTCGGCCAACCGGTCCAGGTAGGCGGGCACGGTCAGTCCCGTGTCGATCAGGAACGCCGCCGCTTGCGCCAGCGCCAACGGGTGCCCACCCAAGGCTTCGGCCAGCGCCGTCAGGTCAGAGACGTCATGCCGGGGATCGACCGACAACCGCTCCACGAGGTACCCGGTGGCCTCCTCGGTCGTGAACACCCCGACCGGCACGACCCGCACGTCCGGGCGCAGCAACACACCGTCCCGGCGGCGCGTGGTCACCAGGGTCCGCCCATCACCCTCGGGCCACAGCCCGGACAGTGAGGCGGGGTCGTCCAGGTCGTCCAACACCACCAGCCACGACGTACCCGTAGTTCGCAGCCACCCGAGGAAGAGGTCCGCCGCGTCCTCGTCGGACGCCTGCACTTCCCCCAACGCACGCCACGCCCGCGCGTACCCGGCGATCACCGACCGACGACTCGACGCCGACACCCACACCGCCACCTCGACACACGCCCGGCGGAACACAGCAGCGGCCACCTGCGACTTCCCGACCCCACCCGCCCCGGCCAGCACGACCCGCCCCGCACCCGCACCCGCCGCGACCAACTCGACCCGCTCCCGCAATGCCGCCGCCGCACCAGGCACGCGCCCAACCACAACCCGCCGTACCGCCCCCACCGGCTCCCCCGCGCCGGCCGCCGCCCCCACCACCGCCATCCCCACAGCCGCCGCCCCCGCGCCCGGCCGTGCCCCGGCGTCGGCACGCTTCTCCCGCGCCGCCCGCCACAGCTCCCGCAGCCGCCCCACTTCCCGCGACCCGCCGGTAGCCAGGACCACCGCGAGCACCGCGTCGAACTCCCGCGGCACCGACCGCCCGCCCAGCCACTCCCCCAGCCGCCGCGCGTCGACCGCCACCCGCCGCCCAGACGGCAGCACCACCCCGCCGGCCCGCCGCGCCAGCGCCTCGTCGGTCAGGTCCGGCACCCGGCCGCGCAGGCGCGCGAAAGCCGCCGCGAACTCCGACCTGGGGTCGCCCACCGCCGCCCACCTCCCTCGACAGCGAGGCTAGGTCGACCACACCCCGGTCCTCACCAGGAAGTTTCCGCTGCCTCTCGGCCCACCGGCGACCACTGGTCTGAACCGTTGACTTTCGCCGCGCGGTTCTGCAACTCTGCGAGCCCAGCACCGCAAAAACTCGACAACTGAGCGGAACTTCCTGACAAACAACGGGAACTACCAGAAGGGCCCGCACGCCCATGTCACCGACGACACGTGCCCCCGCACTTCTCACCGCCCTCGCCTTAGCCGCCTTGTCCCTGGTCACCACCCCCGCCGCGCACGCCGCCCCGGTCACCCACCTCGACCTGGGCACCCCCACGCGCATCGACCAGGTCCGCCTCACCGCCCCCGACACCGGTGACCGCACCCTCGCCGTCGAAGGCAGCCTCGACGGCCACTCGTACGCCACCCTGATCCCCGCCCGCTCGCACCGGCTCGGCCGCAACCCCACGACCCTGGACCTCGACCCGACATTCGTCCGGCACATCCGGGTCGTCGGCGATGAAGCCTCGCTCGACGTCCGCGAAGCAAGCCCCGGCGTCCAGCTCGCCGCCACCTACACCGCGAGCAGCCACACCGACGTCTACCAGCCGGCCAACGCCGGCGACGGCAACCCCGCCACCTACTGGGAGAGCCGCAACAACGCGTTCCCGCAGTGGATCCAGGCCGACCTCGGCACCACGAAGAAGGTCGACCGCCTGGTGCTCAAGCTGCCCACGGCCAACTGGGGCGCCCGCACCCAGACCCTGGCGGTGCGGCACAGCACGGACGGCACGTCGTTCAGCGACCTGCTCCCGGCGGCCGGCCACACCTTCGACCCCGCCACCGGCAACGCGGTCACCCTCGAGTTCACCGCCGCCACCACCCGGTACGTGCGGCTGGTCGTCACCGGTAACACGGGGTGGCCCGCGGGTCAGCTCGGCGAGTTCGAGCTGCACGGCCCCACCGGCGGCGACACGCAGCCGCCGACCGCGCCGACGAACCTCGCCCACACCCAGCCGCAGTCCGGTCAGATCCGCCTGACCTGGACCGCGTCCACCGACAACGTCGGCGTCACCGGCTACGACGTCTACGCCAACGGCACCCTGCGCACCACGGTCACCGGCACCACCTACACCGACACCCAGCCGGACGGGCTCGCGGTGACCTACCACGTCGTGGCCAAGGACGCCGCCGGCAACACCTCACCGCCCAGCAACACGGTCACCCGCCCCGGCACCAACAGCGAGAACCTGGCGCGCGGCAAGCCGATCACGTCGTCCGGGCACACCCACACCTACGTCGCCACCAACGCCAACGACGACAACGTGAAGACGTACTGGGAAGGCTCGGCCTACCCGAACACGTTGACCGTGCAGCTGGGCGCGAACGCCGACCTCAGCTCGGTGACCCTGCGCCTGGACCCGGACCCGATCTGGGGCGTCCGCACGCAGAACGTCCAGGTGCTCGGCCGTGAGCAGGGCGCGTCCACGTTCACGAACCTGGTGTCCGCCAAGGACTACACGTGGAACCCGGCCTCCGGCAACACGGTCACCATCCCGGTGTCCGGGCGGGCGGCGGACGTGCAGCTGAGGGTCACCGCCAACTCCGGCGCACCCGGCGGCCAGGTCGCGGAGTTCCAGGTGTTCGGCACGCCCGCACCCAACCCGGACCTGACCGTCACCGGCACGTCCTTCACCCCGGCCGCGCCGGTCGAGACCGACGACGTCACCCTGTCCGCGACCGTCCGCAACGCCGGCACCGCCCCGTCGTCCGCCACCGACGTGACCTTCTTCCTGGGCAACGACCCGGTCGGCACCACCGACGTCGGCGCGCTGCAACCGGGTGCGTCCGCCACGGTCACCTTCAACGCCGGACCGCGCGGCGAGGGGTCGCACGAGTACACGGCGAAGGTGGACGAGTCCAGGAAGGTGGTGGAGCAGAACGAAACCAACAACGCCCGCCTCCACCCGGACCGCCTGGTCGTCACCCCGGTCCCCAGCTCCGACCTCCTAGCCTCGCCGACCGCCTGGTCCCCGGGCAACCCGGCCAACGGCCAGACGACGACGTTCACCGTGGCACTGCGCAACCAAGGCACCATCGCCACCGCCGCCACGCAGAACGTCACCCTCACCCTCCTGGACGCCACCACGGGCGCGACCCTGCGCACGTTCACCGCGTCCCACAACGGTTCCCTCGCCGCCGGCACCACCACCGCCCCCATCACCCTGGGCACGTGGACCGCGGCCAACGGCAAGTACACCGTCCGCACGAAGATCGCCGTGGACGCCAACGAGATCCCCGCCAAGCAGGCCAACAACACCACCGAGCAACCGTTGTTCGTCGGCCGGGGCGCGAACGTCCCGTGGACACACGTCGAGGCCGAGGACGGCGTGACGTCCGGCGGTGCGACGAAGATCGGCCCGAACCGCACGGTCGGCGACCTGGCCGGTGAAGCGTCCGGCCGCCGAGCCGTGACCCTCGACTCCACCGGCGCGTCGGTCGAGTTCACCACCACGGTCCCGACCAACACCCTGGTCACTCGGTTCTCCATCCCGGACGCCCCGGGAGGCGGCGGCATCAACGCCACCCTGAACGTCTACGTCAACGGCACCTTCCACAAGGCCCTGGACCTGACCTCGCGGCACATCTGGCTCTACGGCAACGAGGCCGGCCCGCAGAACTCGCCCGGTGCCGGCGGTCCCCGGCACATCTACGACGAGGCGAACATCCTGCTCTCCAGCACCTTCCCGCCCGGCACCAAGATCAAGCTGCAAAAGGATGCCGCCAACACCACCTCCTACGCCATCGACTTCGTGAACTTCGAGGAGGCGACGGCCCAACCCAACCCCGACCCTGCCCGTTACGTCACACCGACCGGCTTCTCGCACCAGGACGTGCAGAACGCCCTGGACAAGTTCCGCATGGACACCAGCGGGAACCTGCTGGGCGTGTACCTGCCGGCGGGCCTGTACGAGACCGCGCAGAAGTTCCAGGTGTACGGCAAGCCGGTGCGCGTGGTCGGCGCGGGACCGTGGTTCACCAGGTTCTTCGCCCCGTCCGGCCAGGAGAACACCGACGTGGGCTGGCGCGCGGAGGCGTCCGCGAACGGCTCGCTGTTCAGCGGTTTCGCGTACTTCGGCAACTACACGACCCGCATCGACGGTCCGGGCAAGGTGTTCGACTTCCAGAACGTCTCGAACATCACGATCGAGAACCTGTGGGCCGAGCACATGGTGTGCCTGTACTGGGGCGCGAACACCGACTTCATGACCATCAAGGACTCCCGCATCCGCAACACCTTCGCCGACGGCATCAACATGACCAACGGCAGCACGGACAACCGGGTGGCCAACATCGAGGCCAGGTCCACCGGCGACGACAGCTTCGCCCTGTTCTCCGCCATCGACGCAGGCGGCGCGGACGAGAAGAACAACGTCTACGAGAACCTGACCTCGCTGCTCACCTGGCGCGCGGCGGGCCTGGCCGTGTACGGCGGCTACCTCAACACCTTCCGCAACATCTACATCGCCGACACCCTCGTGTACTCGGGCGTCACGATCAGCTCCCTGGACTTCGGCTACCCGATGAACGGCTTCGGCCCTGAGCCGACGACGTTCAGCGGCATCACCCTGGTCCGCACCGGCGGCCACTTCTGGGGACAGCAGACGTTCCCGGCGATCTGGCTGTTCTCGGCGTCCAAACCGTTCCGGGGCATCCGAGTGCAGGACGTCGACATCATCGACCCGACCTACAGCGGCATCATGTTCCAGACCAAGTACACCGGCACCACGCCGGAGAACCCCATCCAGGACACGGAGTTCCGCAACATCTCGATCAGCGGTGCCCGCAAGAGCGGCGACGAGTTCGACGCGAAGTCCGGCTTCGGCCTGTGGGCCAACGAACTGCCGGAGGCCGGCCAGGGACCGGCGGTGGGCGCGGTGACCTTCTACAACCTCCGGTTCGCCGACAACGCCGAGAACATCAGGAACACCACGACCACTTTCAAGATCACCATCAACAACTGACCGTTCGGCGCCGCCCTTCTTGGTCGAGGGGCGGCGCCTTTGTCGGCAACCGGACAGGCTGCCGGCGGACGGTTGACAGCGGTCGCGGCCGACTGCGAACCTGCGTCACGAGAGCGCTCTCACACCTCTCCTCCCTGCACAAGGAGCTGTCGTGAGACTGATCGCGCAAGGAAGCGCGGTGGCCTTGGCCATCGCGCTCACCACCCTGCCCTCGCCTGCCTACGCCACCCCGCCGTCTTCGACTTCATCTCTCGCCGAGGCCCTGCACCGCGACCTGCACCTGTCCCCCACCGACGCGGCCGTGCGCCAGGACCGGGAATCCCGGTCGGTCCCGGTAGAACAGGCCCTCCGCACCAGCTTGGGCGACCGCTTCGGCGGAGCATGGCAGGACAACGGCCTCACCATCGGCGTCCTGAACGACACCGACGCCGCCACCGTCCGCGCCGCCGGCGCCACTCCCGTCCGCGTGACACATACCGAGAAGTCGTTGTCCACAGCCAAATCCCGCCTAGACCGCACGTCCGTCCCGCAAGAGGTCCACTCCTGGTACGTCGACCCGGCCACGAACGCGGTCGTCGTCGAGGCCGCATCCACCGCAGCAGCCACGAGATTCGCCCACCAAGCCGGCGTCACCGTCCGCACCAAGATCTCCGCACCCCCGCGCCCCCTCTACGACCTACGCGGCGGCGATCAGTACGTGATCAACGGCAACACCTTGTGCTCCGTGGGCTTCGCCGTGAACAACGGCGGTTTCGTCACCGCCGGACACTGCGGCGGCACAGGCAGCCCCACACTCGGCTACAACAACGTCAGCCAGGGCACGTTCGCAGGTTCGTCCTTCCCCGACAACGACTACGCCTGGGTCCGCACAAACAGCAACTGGACCCCACGCCCGTGGGTGAACAACTACGCCGGCGGCAACGTCACCGTCGCCGGTTCCCAGGAGGCAGGCGTAGGGGCAGCGGTCTGCCGCTCCGGCCGCACAACAGGCTGGCGCTGCGGCACGATCCAAGCCAAGAACGTGACGGTCAACTACTCAGGCCGCCTGGTCCACGGCCTCACCTCCACCACGGCCTGCGCGGAAGGCGGCGACTCCGGCGGCGCATGGCTGGCCGGCAACCAGGCACAGGGCGTCACCTCCGGCGGCTCAGGCAACTGCTCGACAGGCGGCACCACCCTGTTCCAGCCGCTCAACGAGATCCTGAACGTCTACGGCTTGTCCCTGACGACCAGTGGTGGGATGACGAGGCGGATCGTCGGTTGGCAGGACAAGTGCATCGACGTGCCCAACTCCAATGGAGTGGACGGCCAACGCCTCCAACTCTGGGACTGCAACGGCACCAACGCGCAGAACTGGACGTTCCCCGGCGACGGCACCATCCGAGCATTCGGCCTGTGCATGGACGTGGCCTGGGGCTCGAGGGACAACGGCGCAGCCATCCAACTAGCCACGTGCAGCGGCAACCCGGCACAGCAGTTCGTGCTGAGCGCAGCCGGCGATTTGGTCAATCCTCAAGCCAACAAGTGCGTTGACGTCACTTCTTGGGGCGGCACCGGCACTCCTCTGCAACAATGGGAATGCACCGGCAGCTCCAACCAAAAATGGCACCTCTCTTAACCGCCTCAAACACGCTTCGCTTCCCCAACGCGCTCCGCGCTCTCAACCCCAACGCGCTTCGCGCTCTTTCGCGCGCGGAGCGCGCGGTAGGTGTTACCTACAAGTGGAGGGCCTCGGTTCCCCCACCGTATGGCCTGCCCGAAGGGCTACCACAGATTTCCCGGGGTGCAGCCAAAAAGTTTTGCGAGGAACGAGCAAAAGTTTTTAGCGGCACCCCGGGAAATCTGTGGTTGGCTCCGCCAGGCCATACGGTGGGGGAACCGACGCCCTTCACCCCCCATCGGTGGTCTCCCTGTTAGCTTTTGATCTTGAGAGCGCGAAGCGCGTCCGCTTAAGAGCGAAGCGTTGCTCTTAAAGATCTTGAAGAGCTTGAAAAGATTAAAAGAGCCTCGCCGGCGGGCAGGCCGCCAAGGATGGACACAAAGCAAAAGAAAAGGCGGGGGCTTCTTGCTTGTGTCATCCCCGTATGGCCTGGCAAAGCCAACCACATTTTCCGGGGGTTGCCGCTAAAACTTTTTGCTCGTTCCTCGCAAAAACTTTCGGCTGCAACCCCCGGAAAATGTGGTAGCCCTTCGGGCAGGCCATACGGGGATGACACAAGCAAGAAGCCCAGGCAGAGGTGTGCCGTGCGGCAGCCTTGTGAAAAGCTGTGCTGCGGTTTGGCGGTTTAGGCTAGTCCTCGTAGCATCAAGCTCCAATAGAGCCAGGGCAGTAGTCGTCGTTTGAAGAGCGTGTAGTCGGCTACTTCTTGCATGGTGTTGATGAGTGGGATCGATGGTTTTGGGCGGCCGGTGTAGTCGAATTCTGCTAGTAGCAGCGTCTTTCGGCTGGTGGTGATGGGGCAGGACGCGTATCCGTCGTATGTGCCGGGCAGGTCGTGTCCGGCTAGTGATGCCAGGAGGTTCGCTACCAGCACTGGGGCCTGTTTGCGTACTGCTGCGCCGGTCTTCGAGTTCGGGGTGTTGGCCACGTCACCTAGAGCGAAGACGTCCGGGAACTCGTTGTGCTGCAACGTTTCTCGGTCCACGTCTACGTAACCGGTGGGGCCGGCCAGTGCTGAGGACTTGATCCAGTCGGGTGCGCTCTGCGGTGGTACCAAGTGGGCGAAGGAGTAGGGCAGGGTGGTCGTGCCGTTGGGGCCTTGCACCACTACCTCGCGCGTGGGTCGGACCTCTACCGCCTCGCTCTCCAGGTGCACGTGGATGCCGTATCGCCTTGCCACGTCCTCCAGTACCGCCGCGTACTCCGGTACGGCGAACATCGTGGGTGTGGGCAGCACCAAGTGGATGTCGATGTTCTTGAGGACGCCCTTTTCGCGCCAGTAGTCGGCGGCGAGGTAGGCGATCTTCTGTGGTGCCCCGCCGCACTTGATCGGGCCGGAGGGCATGGTGAAGACGGCCGTTCCCGACCTGGTCCGTTGGATGAACTCCCAGGTCAACGGGGCGTAAGAGGCGGAGTAGTTGCTGGAGGCTCCGTCGTGGCCCAAGGCCTCGACCAAGCCGTCCAGACGGTGCCAGTCGAGTTGTAGGCCGGGGCACACCACCAAGCGGGCGTAGCGCAGGGACGTCCCGTCGGCCAGGTCTACCCGCCGTTCGAACGGGTCCACGCCGATGGCGGCCGTTCGTAGCCACCGTGTCCCGCGCGGCACGAGTTTGCGCATCGGTTTGGCTGACGTGCCGGACGGTGCTCGACCACCCCCGATCAGCGTCCACAACGGCTGGTAGTGGTGCACCTCGGAGGGTTCTACCAAGGCGACGTCACGGCCCAGGCGGCGTAATCGGGCCGCTGTGGAGATCCCGGCCGCGCCGCCGCCGATGATCACGATCTCGTGGTGCATGGCACCCCCAAGTCACCGCCGGAAATGTCCGTACAATGACGCTAGCGGGTGAGCTGGGAGCGGTTCAAGGGAGACTTCGGGCATGACGTCCCGCACGCTGGACCGGTCCGCCACCACGCCGCTGTGGCGGCAGCTCCAGGACGACCTCGTGACCCGGTTGCGGTCGGGTGAGTTCCACGCCGGTTTCCCCGGTGAGCTCGCTCTCATGGACGACTACGGGGTCAGTCGGCACACCGTGCGCCAGGCGTTGCAGCGGCTGCGTGCCGAAGGGCTGGTGGTCGCCGAGCGGGGGCGGCAGCCGAGGGTCAGTGCGGCTGCGGCCGTCGAGCAGCCGTTGGACACGCTCTACAGCCTGTTCGCCTCCGTCGAGGCGGCGGGGATGGAGCAGCGCAGTGTCGTGCGGGTGCTGGACGTGCGGGCCGATGGTGTCGTGGCCGACCGGCTTGACCTCGAAGGATCCACTCCGCTGGTGCACCTGGAACGGCTGCGACTGGCCGACGGGGAGCCGTTCGCGATCGACCGGGTGTGGCTGCCGGCCGACCTCGCGCGACCGCTGCTGACCGCCGATTTCACGCACACCAGCCTGTACGCGGTGCTGACGACCCGGACCGGCGTGCGGCTGGACGCGAGCCGGGAGACGATCAAGGCCGTCGTCCCGACCGCCGCCGAGCGGGCGCTGCTGGGGTGTGGTCCGGACGTGGCGTGCCTGTCGATCCACCGGCAGGGCAGTTCGGGCGGGCGGCCGGTGGAGTGGCGGCACACGATGGTGCGTGGCGACCGGTTCGCGGTGACCTCCGAGTTCCCGGCGGTGGGTCACCGGCCGACGAGGTCTGTGACACACCGCTGACCTCGCTTGCCCCGGTCCGTCATAATGTACGTACATATGACGGAGGTGCGTGCGATGGACGTCGAGACGATCGGCACCGCTTCGCTGGGCGACCGGAGCTACCTGGTGCACGACGGCGAGGTGGCCCTGGTCGTGGACCCGCAGCGCGACCTGGACCGGGTGGAGGAGGTCGTGGCCCGGCTGGGGGTGCGGATCACGCACGTCGCCGAGACCCACGTGCACAACGACTACGTGACCGGCGGCCTGGCCCTGGCCCGGCGGCACGACGCGGAGTACCTCGTGGCCGCCGCCGAGGACGTGGCCTACGAGCGCCTCGCCGTGCACCCCGGCGACACGCTGCCGGTGGGCGACCTGTCGGTGACCGCCGTCGCGACCCCCGGCCACACCCCGCACCACCTGGCCTACGTCGTCGGGCAGGACGGTCGGCAGGCCGTGTTCTCCGGCGGCAGCCTGCTGTACGGGTCGGTCGGCCGGACGGACCTGGTGTCCCCGGCGCGCACCACGGAGCTGACGCACGCCCAGTACCGCTCGGCGCGGGCGCTCGCGTCCCTCGCGTTGGAGAGCGCGACCCTGCACCCGACGCACGGTTTCGGCAGCTTCTGCTCGTCGGGGCCGGCGAGCGGCGCGGACGCGTCCACGATCGGCGAGCAGCTGCGGACCAACCACGCGCTCACCGATCCCGACGAGCAGCACTTCGTGACCACTTTGATCGCGAACCTCAGCGCGTACCCGTCGTACTACTCGCACATGGCGCCGTTGAACCGGGTCGGTCCGAGTGCCGCCGACCTGACCGTGCCGTCACCGCTGCGGCCGGCGGAGGTCATGGCCCGAGTCGCCACCGGGCACTGGGTGGTGGACCTGCGGTCGCGCGTCGCGTTCGCCGCCGGGCACCTGCGCGGCACGGTGGGTTTCGAGTACGGCACCAGCTTCGCGACGTACCTGGGGTGGATCCTGCCGTGGGGCGAGCCGGTGACCTTGCTCGGTTCGGAGGACGACGTGCGGGCCGCGATCCGGGACCTGGCGCGCATCGGCATCGACCGCCCTTCGGCGTCCTTCAGCGCACCCGACACCTACGCCCCCACCACGGAAGTCGTTTCCTACCAACGACTCTCCTGGCCCGCTCTGGCCGAGGCGACTTCCCCCGTCGTGCTCGATGTGCGACGGCCGGAGGAGTTCGCGGCCGGCCACATCGTCGGCGCGATCAACATCCCCCTGCACGAACTGCTCGACCGCCTCGACGAGGTCCCGGCCGGCACGGTCTGGGTGCACTGCGCGTCCGGCTACCGCGCGGGCGTGGCGGCGAGCCTGCTGCACCGCGCGGGCCGCGAGGTCGTGCACCTGGACGCCGACTGGTCACAGGTCCACGGCGTGCCCACCACATGACCGCGCTGTGCCTGGCCCTGCTCGCCGGCGCGGTGGTGGGGCTCTCGCTGGGCGCCCTGGGCGCCGGCGGCAGCGTCCTCACCGTGCCCGCGCTGATCTACTTCCTGCACTTCACGCCCCAACAGGCCACCACCGCGGCCTTGGCGATCGTCCTGGCCACGTCCCTGATGGCCCTGTTCACCCACGCCCGCGCCGGTGCAGTCCGCTGGCGCCTGGGCCTGCTGTTCGCCGCGGCCGGCGTAGCCCCGGCAGCCGTAGCCGGCACCTACCACTCCCACCTCCCCGCAGTGGTGCTGACCTGCGCTTTCGCCGCCGTCGCCACCGCAGCCGCCGTGGTCATGCTCCGCAAACCCACCCCCGCCGAACAGGTCCGCCCGCTGCGCGCGGCCGGCGTCGGCGCGGGCTTGGGCGCCCTGACTGGCTTCCTCGGCGTGGGCGGCGGCTTCCTGACGGTCCCCGCCCTGGTAGGCGCCCTGGCCGTCCCGATGACCACGGCCGTGGGCACCAGCCTGCTGGTGATCAGCGTCAACGCCGGCACCGCCTTCGCCGTCCGACTCGGCACCGTGGCCACCCTGAACTGGACCTTGATCGGCCCCTTCGCCGCCACGGCCCTGCTGGGTGCCTGGGACGGCAAACGCCTGGCAGCAAAGATCCGCCCCACCACCCTGCGCAGGCTCTTCGCCATCACCCTGCTGGGCATCGCGGCCTTCATGCTCACCGACGCCCTATTCCTCTGAGCCGCCGCTCCGCGAGCAGGGCCGCCTTCCTCAACACCCCGGCGTCCGAGCCCGAGCCCCGTCCCGCGCCGACCTCCCTATACACGGGACGCGCGAGTCGGCGTTTGGTCGCGGATCCTGCATGTCACACGATCGAGTGACTTCGATCCGGCCCCGACCTCGACCGTCTCGATCACAGCCCGCGGCACCCTACCAACCCTGTCCCGCACCCGCAGCGCGAAACGAAACGAAGCGAAGCGGAACGAAAGAACGGCCCTCGGCGCACTCGCCGAGGGCCGTCCACCGACCAGCAGGACTCAGATCTTGCCCGTCCCCGCCCCGCCGGTCACGATCGACTTCACGTTGCTCGCCGGGTCCAGCGAGTACCCGTACGGGATCGCCCTCACGGTGCCGCCCTGGTCACCCGAGCCCGACCCCACGAAGTGGTTGTTCCGGGCCACCAGGTTCGCCGCCGGCGAGTCGCCCTCGCCGCGGTGGAACGGGTCCCTGGTGTTCTCGAAGTAGTTGCCCTCCACGAGAACGCCGGCCTCCATCGTGGACGCCACGCCGTAGTCCGTCACACCGCCGTAGTAGTTGTTGTACACGTGCACGGGGTTGCCGAAGCGCACGCGCGGGTGGCGTTGTTGTGTGCCGCTGAACCAGTTGTGGTGGTAGCTGACGCGCAGCCTGCCGCGGTCTTCTCCGCCGTTGCCGTCGTCGTGGCCCAGCAGCATGGTCTTGTTGTGGCTGGAGAACTTGTTCCACGACACGGTCACGTAGTCCGACGCGCGCTTGACGTCGACCGCGCCGTCGTACCCGCTGGAGAAGCTGTTGTGGTCCACCCAGACCCGGGTCGAGTACTGGACGTTGATCGCGTCGTCGCCCCAGTTGCGGAAGTTCAGGTTGCGGACGATCACGTTCGACGCGTTGGAGATGTTCAGGCCCTGCCCGGTGATGGTGGCCGTCGAGCCGACGCCGATGATCGTCTTGTTCGACGTCACCCTCGCCATGCTGGACAGGGTGATGGTGCCGGACACGCGGATCACGGCCGCGCTGGACGAGCCGACCGCCGAGACGAACGCCGAAGCGGTGGAGACGGTCACCGGGGTGGCGCTGCCACCGCCGGTGGTGCCGCCGCCCTGGGTCGCCCAACCCTCCAGGTTGAACGACGCGGCCTGGGCCGGGACGACAGCGACCGCCGAAGCAGCGGCCACCGCCACGGCCGCCGCGAGCGCGCGCGAGATCGTGCGGGACATCAGGTTTCCTCCATACGACTGTGGATGGATGGCGGCGGTTTTCCAGCTAGGTGCAGGCGATCACCACCTCTCCACGGTGTGGGCGCGGATGTGCTCGACGTCCCAGGCGTCCCCGAGGCCGGGTGACGTCGGCAACGCGACGTGCCCGGAGGCGTCGAGCGGGTCGACGGCCGCGAGCCGGTGGGGCGGCACGCGGTCGAAGTCGTGGTGCGGGTGCAGGAGCCCGCGTTCGTACCAGCGGCCGGCTTCGGTGCCGCCCAGCACCGCCAGCGACGCGCTGCCGTCGCCGTGGATCTCGCAGTCGACGTTGAACGACTCCGCCAGGTGCACGGCCTTGATCGTGGGGGTGATCCCGCCGACGTCGGTCGGCCCGGCGCGCAGGATGTCGCACGCACCGGACCCGACCCACTCGGCCCGGCTCATGTGCTTGCCCCACGCCACTTCCGGCCCGATCACCGGGATCAGCAACTGGTCGGCCAGCCACCGGTAGGAGGACATCGACGCCTCCTCCATCGGCTCCTCGAACCAGTAGAAGTCCAACTCCTCCAAAGCTTTCCCGAGCTCCAACGCCTCGGTGCGCGAGTACCAGTGGTTGGCGTCCAGCATCAGCGCGATGTCAGGGCCGACCGCGTCCCGCACCGCCGCGCACGCTTCGATGTCCGCCCGAACGCTGGGCGCACCAGGTACGGGCGGCATCCACGTGTGCAGCTTGATCGCCCGATACCCCTGCTCCACCAACTGCTTCGCGAACGAGGCGTAGTCGCCGGGCGTGCTCAACCCACCCGGAGTCGAGTCGCCGCACATGGTGCTGGCATAAGCCGGGACTGAGGACCGCGCACCACCCAACAACTTCCACACCGGCAGCGAAGCCCGCTTCCCGACCAGGTCCCACAACGCGGTGTCCACGGAACCCAGGGCGCGGTCGGTGAACCGGCCGTGCGAGCCCCGCTGACGCCGAGCCATCAAGCGCCACAACCGTTCCCGGTCCCACGGGTCCGCCCCCACCAGCACCGGTCGGACGTAGGCCTCCAACACCGCCGGCCGCAACTGGTCGGGGTGCACCTGCACGCGCCCCACCACCCCATCGGAATCGGTGATCTCCAGCAAAGCCTCGCGCACCTCGTGCTCCGCGCTGGGGTGCCGGTGACCGCCGGAGTCCACCGCCGTCCACGCGGTCGTGGTGAACACGACCACCTCGACGCTCTCGATCACTTCCGCTCCTCCCACTCCTTCTGGGCGGCGGTCAGCTTCGTCGCCATCTCGTCCAGGAACGCCTGCGGCGCCAGGTCACCCAGCAGCACCTTCTGGTACTGCGGTTCGCTGTCGGTCTTGGTGATCGACGAGTACTGCGGCAGGTACACGGGCGCCGGCACGGTCACCGTTGCCGGGTCCTCCAGCACCCCGAGGGCCATCTTCACCGGCTGGTTGGACGCGATCCACCCCGCGTCGCGCACGTCGGTGTTCGCCGGGATCTGCCCGACCTTCTCGTTCCAGTACGAGTTCGACTCCTTCGAGGTCAGGAACTCCACGAACTTCCAGGCGGCGTCCTGGTTCTCGCTGTTCTTGAACACCGCGAACCCGTCGGTCGGGTTGGGCACCACGGTCCGCTTGCCGCTCGGCCCCACCGGCAGCGGCAGCGCCGCGACCCGGTCGCCCAGCGCCTTGGTGACATCGCCCCAGGACCCCAGGTTGTGATGCATCATCGCGACCGACCCGCCGGTGAACTGGGCGACCATCTGCGTGTAGCTGTTGTTGACGTCCGCCTCGGGCGTCGCCTTGCGGTACAGCGCGGCGACCTTCCCGACCAGCTCGGCGTTGCGCGGGTCGCCGACCGTGGACTTGCCACCGCTGAAGAACTCCGTCACCCCGGAGTACGAGTACGCCTCGGTGAGCAGCTGGAACACCGACCCCGCGCCCCCGCGGATGGTGTAGCCGTACCGGTTCGCGCTCGGGTCGGTCAGCTTCTCCGCCGCCGCGACCAGCTCGTCCCACGTCTTCGGGGGCGTGATCCCGGCCTGCGTGAACCAGTCGGTGCGGTACCAGATGACGTCGAGGTTGCCCGACGACGGAACCGAGTACAGCTTGCCGTCCGGCGCGGTCTGCCGCACGGTCTCCACCAGCGACGGCAGCAGCTTTCCCTTCAGCGCGCTGCCGTCGATCCGCTCGTCCAACGGCGCCAACGCTTCCTGCCCGACCAGGTGCGCCAGGTACGACGTGGTCACGCCGCCGACGTCCGGCGTCGAGCCACCCGCGATGGCCGTGTCGTACTTCTGCTGCACCGACGAACTCGGGATGCCGACGTACTCCACGTCGATGTCCGGGTTCGCCGTCTCGAACCGCTTGATCAGCTCCTCGTAGATCGGTGTCCGGCCAGGGCCGCCGTTGTTGTCCCAGAACACGATCGTCGTCTTGCCGTCACCGCCGCCCGACGAGCAGGCCGACAGCACCAGGGCCAACACGACCAGCAGAGCCCGCATGGTTCCTCCCGCAATCGTCATCCCTTGACCGCCCCTGCGCTCAGGCCCTGCACCAGGAACCGCTGCACGACGGCGAACACCAGCACCACCGGCACGGCCGCGACCACGCCACCCGCGGCCAGCGCGCCGAAGTCGGTGTTGAACTCCCCCAGCGCGTAGCTCAAGCCGACCGGCAGCGTGAACTTGTCCTGCCGGGAGGCGAACATCAGAGCGAACAGGAAGTTGTTCCACGCCCCGATGAACGCGAACGACCCCACCGCCACCAACGCCGGTTTCAACTGCGGCAACATCACCGCGAAGAACGCCCGCAGCCGCGTGCAGCCGTCCACCATCGCGGCTTCCTCCAGCTCCACCGGGATGTTGCGCACGAACCCGCTCATCAGGATCAACGCCAACGGCAGCTGGAAGGCCACGTCCGCGACGATCAACCCGGTGAGGCTGTTGAGCAACCCGGCCTCGCGGAAGATCACGAACAGCGGGATCAGCATCATCGCGCCCGGGATGAACTGCGTGCACAGCAACGCCACCAGGAACAGCCGCTGACCCCGGAACTTGAAGCGCGCCAACGCGTAGCCGCCCATCAGCGACAGGATCGACACGAACACCAGCACACCCAACGCGATGACCATACTGTTGTAGAAGAACGTGCCGAACCCGATGCCGTTCCACACCGTGTCGAAATGCTCGAAGGTGATCGGCCACGGCACCAGCGCGGTGGAACCCGTGGGGCGCAACGCGAACACCAGCATCCAGTAGAACGGCACGAGCGTGAACAGCAGGTACAGCCCCAGCGGCACGTGCAGCCGCAACACCCGGCTCATGCGCGACTCCCGAACTTCGACAACCGCAGGTACAGGATCGAGAAGAACAGCAGGATCACGAACCCGGCCACGGTCAACGCCGACCCGTACCCGAAGTCGTGCGAGTCGACGGCTTTCCTGGCCACGTACAAGGGCAGGGTGGTGGTCTGGTTGGCCGGACCGCCGCCGGTGAGCGTGTAGATCAGGTCGACGTTGTTGAACTCCCACACCGCCCGCAGCAGCGTGGACAGGATGATCGCGTCCTTGAGGTGCGGCAGCGTCACGCTGATGAACCGCCGCCAGCGACCCGCGCCGTCCACCGCCGCCGCCTCGTACAGGTCGTTGGGGATCGACTGGAGGTCGGCCAGCAGCAGGATCGCGAAGAACGGGACCCCGCGCCACAGCTCGGTCACCACGGTGGCCGGGAAGACGGTGGCCGGGTCGCCGAGCACCGACGTGCCCGGGTCGCCGATCCCCCACCGCGCCAGCTCCTGGAAGATGCCGGTGGACGGGTTGTAGAGCAGGATCCAGATCCCCGTGGTGAGCACCCCGGACACCGCCCACGGCGAGAACACCATCGCCCGCGCCACCCCGCGCCCGATGAAGGTCTCGTTCACGATCAGCGCCAGGACCAGGCCGAGCAGGAGCTGGAGACCGACCTCCACCACGACCCACTTGGCGCTGAACGCGAGGCTCTGCCAGAACAGTGGGTCCTCGGTGAGCATGAAGCGGAAGTTCTCCAGCCCGATGAACCCGTTCTTCCAGGGCTGGGTGACGTTGTAGCGCTGGAGGCTGTAGTGCACGACGCTGGCGATCGGGTAGACCAGGAAGACCGCCATCAGCACCAGCGTCGGCGCGATCAGCGCGTACGGCGCCCACCTCTTCGTCCTCACCGAGCGCCCGCCCGCAGGTGCTTGACCTTGTGCGCGGGCTCCAGGCCCCGGGTCAGCGTCGGCGTCCAGCCCGCGTCGCCGGCCAGCGGGGTGTCCGGGTGGGCGGCGTTGAAGGCGGCGGTGATGTCGACCCGCCGGCCGTCGACCAGGTTGCCGCGGGTGGTGATCGCGGTGCCGCCCCAGTGGCGGATCACGTCCTCGGCGGGCACGCCCTTGATGTAGTTGTTCTCCGCGACGATCTTGGACTGCACGCCCACGCCCCACGCGTAGTTGTAGGTGGGACCGGCTTCGTACAGGTTGTCGTAGACGTGGACCTGGCCGAACCGGACGCGTGGGGCGCGTTCCTCGACGTTGCGGAAGACGTTGTGGTGCACCGACACGCGGAGCTTGCCGGGGTCGGTGGTGGAGGAGTTCGAGGAGCCGATCAGCATGGTCTTGCCGTGGTCCTCGAACCGGTTGTAGGAGACCGTGACCAGGTCCGAGCCGTTGGTGATGTCCAGCAGGCCGTCGTGCTGCTCGTAGGGGCGTCCGAAGTGGACCTGCTCGGCCGATTTCGGCTGGTCGGTGAAGGTCGAGTGGTCCACCCACACGTTGGTGGCCGCGTTGAGGGAGACCGAGTCGTAGGAGGAGTTCCAGTTGCCCGTGGCGCCGTCGGTCGGGTCCCACTGCGGGAAGCAGTCCCGGGTATCGCGAAACGCAAGGTTGCGGATGATGACGTTACGTGCAGACTGCACGTGCAGACTTCCGCCGGTGATTCCCGCGCCGGGGCCGTCGCCGACGATCGTGGTGTCGTCGCCGACGCGCAACGTGATGGCCGCCGCTTGGTTGCGGGCGGACGCGGCGCGGGCGTCTTCCAGCGGGCCGGAGGGTTCGCGGTCACGGCCCCAGACATCGGGGTCATATGCGTCGAGATAAGCCTGCAAGGAATAGCCGCCGGTGGCATAAGTCGCGCAATCGGCGCGCAGGTCGATGACCCCGCGGACTTTCACCAAACGTGGCGCGGGAGCCGCCAGGGCGGCCTTCAATTCGGCCGGCGTCCGCACCACGTGCACGCTCGACGCATTCGAGCCACCGGTGGTGCCCGACCCGGCACTGGCCCAGCCGTCACCGGCCGGCAACACTTGTCTGCCCAGGTCACGCCCCGCCTGAGCAGGGGCGGCCAGCAGGCAGCACAGCACAACCGCAACCACGGCAATCCGCATGGCGACGTCCTCGACCGAAGATTTGTTCAGATTTGTGAACGCTTTCCAGAAGTGCGAACCGAGTATTACGACGGCGTGCACCCGGCGTCAACGAAATGCTTTCGTTCGATGCCCGTTCGACAGCAGGCGTCGAACACCCATCGAATTCGAATCGAATTCGATGGGTGTCGGCAAACGGTCGCGCCGGCGGTCAGAGGTTCGGCGTGAACCCCGCGATGCGGGCGGCCAGGGTGCGGGCGTGGGGGTCGCCCCGGTACCGGTCGGCCAAGTGGCGCAACGGTTGCAGTCGGTCCGCCACCCGGATCGAGCTCAGCTCGCACGCCTGCGCCACCGCGCGCGTCCCCACCGCGTCCGCGTGGTCGAAGTCCCCTTCGAGCAGGTGGTTGGTGGTCAGGGCGATCAGGCTGAAGGTCTGGCTGCGCGCCATCCGGGCCGGGTACCGCGTGACCGCCTTGGTCAGTGCCGGGATGGCGGTCGCGGTGTGGGACGGGTCCACCGTGCGGGCCAGTTCGGTGTGCACCATGCCGGTCATCGCCGAGAGGTCCGTCTCGTCGAAGAACCGTGCCCAGGTGGGTGTGTCGCCGGGTGCCGTGTGGCCGAACTCCTCATGCGCCTGACGGAGTCTGATCAGCGCCATGCCTTGATCACCCAGCCCCGCGTGCGCCCACGCCTCGTTCGCCCGCAGCACCGCGACCGCGTGCCGGGACCGTGCCCGCTTGGCGGCCATGACACCCAGCTCGAAGACCTCCAAGGCGTCCCGGCGGCGCGCGTTGTGCAGGCGCATCCGGCCGGAGCGGTAGTGGATGTTGGCAACCAGCTCGTCGTGACCCGCCTCGGCGGCCAGTTCCAGCGCCCGGTCCCAGTGCCGGGCCGCCGCCTGGTCCAGACCGGTGTCGAAGCAGGTCCAGCCCGCCAGGTTGTGGAGGTCGCCCAACGCGACCAGCAGCCGGGTGCGCACCGCGGCGGTCGCCTTGGCGCGCAGCAACTGGTCGCTCCACGCCGCGGTGACGATCGCCGCGTCCCGGCACGCTCCCCCGCCCAGGCGGTAGTCCATACCGCGCAACCGCTCGGTCTCCTCCTCCAACCGCACCACGTCACGCGCGCCGATGCGCGCGGGGACACGCTGTTGCTCCACCATCGCCGCACCTCACAGTCGTCTCCCGCCATCGTCTGCGATCACACTGGAGGTGCGCGGCAATCGGAAGGTGGTACACCGCCGGTACCACCCCGCCGGACGCACCCGTGGCGAGACGTGGACATTGGCCCCTGTCCTGGCCGGGTGGTCCGTATCAGGCTTGCTCCCGTGATCACCCGCGGCTCCGAAGGTGTGGCTGCCCCAGTCGACACCCCGAGGAGTACTCATGTACGGACAGGCACTCGCTGCCGCGCTGCGCCTGCACGACGGACGGGAGGTCTGGATGGCACCGCTGCGCCCCGACGACCGGGAGGAACTGGCCGAAGCGATCCGCCGCGCCGACCTGGACACGCTGTTCCAGCGGTTCTGCGGAGCGCCGCCGCCGGTCACCCCCGCACTGCTGGCGCACCTGACGGAACTGGACCACGTGCGGCGACACGCCCTGGTCGCACGAGACCGGGACGGACGCGGCGTCGGCATCGGCCGCTACGAAGCCACCCGCACCCCGCACGTGGCGGAGGTCGCGATCGCCGTGGCTCCCGGGTGGCGGCGCGTGGGCCTGGGCACGCTGCTGGTGCGGCAGCTCTCGGACACCGCGCTGCGCAACGGTTTCCGCTGGTTCAGCGTGACCCACCTGCCCGGGAACCGGGCGGTCACGCGGATGTTGCGCGCGGCGGGCGCCGTGCGGGTGGCCCCGGACGCGGAGGCGCTGGTGCGCTGCCGGCCGTGGGCGGGCCAGGCGCGGGCGGGGTATGAGACGCCGACGCGCTGAGATCACGATGCTGGTGGAGAGACTGGTCGCCCGGTGGGCCGCCAAGGACACCGCCGGGCTGAGCAGGTTGTTCGCCGACGAGGTGCGCTGGTGGACCGCGTCGGTGCCGGGCGCGCCGTGGCCCGCCGAGGTGCGCAACCCGCGCGAGGTGGAATCGTTCTTCCTCGGTTTCCGCGCGGTGCTGGAGTTGACCGGCATCACCACCCGCGACCTGGTGGTGGACGACGCCGACGCGGTGCTCACCGGCCGGCTGCACGCCCGCGTCCGCGCCACCGGATCGCCGCTGTCCTACGACTTCGCGCTGGTCCTGGGCGTGCACCGCGGGCGCATCACCGACTTCCGCCTGCACGCCGACACGCTGGCAATCGCACGTGCACTCGCACAGGATGTTCCGCCGGTATCACCGTGATGCTTTCCCGATTCACCCGGACGCGCTGGAAGAATGGACGCACAATCCGCAACGACCGAGAAAGGGGGAGGCACGGTGCCGGTGTCGGGTCCCATCAGCGAAATCCTCGCCCACCTGCGTCGCGGCCGGGGGCTGACCCAGGACGACCTGGCCGCACGACTGCACGCCGCGTCCGGCAACACCAGCGTCACCAGGGAAGAGGTGTCCCGGTGGGAACGCGGCAAACGGATCCCCGGGCCCTACTGGCGGAGCTGGCTGGGGCAGGTGCTCGACACTCCGCAGCAGGAATTGGAACGTGCCGCCGCAATCGAACGCGCCGCGCGGCGCGGGCATTGAGTTCCGGCACGGTTGTCGCGCGGCGCGGACCGCGGTGACAATCCACGACGTGTCGACCACGAGGGACGAACTGTTGGCCGCCGCGGCGGAGGCCTTCGACCGCCACGGCTACGCGCGGGCCACCATCGACGACGTGTGCGACCGCGCCGGCGTGACGAAAGGGGCGCTGTACGGGCACTTCAGCTCGAAGAAGGCGCTGGCGCTGGCCGTGCTGGAGCGGCGGGCGCGGGAGTGGACGCGGATCCGCGAACGCCTCCAGCGCGTCCACCGCAGCCCGTTGCAGGTCCTGGTGGACTTCGGGTACGCGGTGGACCGGGACCGCGCTGTCGTGCAGCGGCTGCTGTTCCAGGCGCCGCTGTGCGACGACGTGGCCCAGCGGCACGTCGCCCGGTGGACGGCGACCGTGCTGGACCTGTTGCGGCACGCCGAGAACCGCGGCGAACTGCGGGACGGCGTCGACCTGGCGGAGTGCGCCGACGGAGTGGTCGCCGCGCTGGTGGGAGTGCACCTGATGGCGATGGCGGTGGACGGGCGGAACGAGGCGGTCGCCGAGGTGTGGCGAACGTGGCTCCCGGCCGTGGCGAAGCCCCCGGTGTACGCGGCACTGCGGATCGCGCCGCGGTGAACGTGTCCCAGGGTGCCCGCACGCGCGCCGCGCTGGTTGCCGCGGGCATCGACCTGTTCGACCGCGACGGGTACGAGAACACGTCGCTGGACGCCGTGTGCCGCAGCGTGTCGGTGACGAAAGGCGCGCTGTACCGGCACTTCCCGTCCAAGCAGGCCTTGGCGGTGGCGGTGGTCGAGGAGTACTTCCGGCGGTGGCACCTGGTGCGCGCCGACTGTGAACCGCGGGTCAGTCCGTTGCAGGCCTTGGTGGACCTGACCCACCGCATGGCCGAGCTGACCGCGACCGACCCGACGGTCCGGGTGGGCGTGCGCCTGCTGTTCACCACCGAGCTGTTCGACCTCTTGGCGGGCATGCACTTCACCAGCCTCACCACCACCGCCCGCGACCTGCTCCGCCAGGCCGCGGCGGCGGGCGAGCTGAACCCGAACCTGGACCCGCGGCGGGAGGCGGAGGCGATCGTGTCGGCGGTGGTGGGCACCCAGGCGCTGACCGTGATCACCGGGAAACCCACCACCCGCCTGTCCACCGCGTGGCACCACCGCTTGGCCCACCTGGTTCCTCCGACCAGGCGCTCTCTTTACCGCATCGGCTAGCGCTCGTCACCGGGTCTGGTCCCGTGCTTCCATCAGGTGGTCGAGGTGGATCCGGAGCCGGGAGCCGGTCAGGGCGGTCCGGTACAGCCGGTCGAAGGTCTGGATGTGGTGCCGGACGTCGTCCGGATCGGTGATCACCACGTCACCCGCCAGCAGCCCGAAGACCACCATCGACTCGTCGTACACCCGGAACCCGGCGTCCGGCACGTCCACCCGCGTCAACCACGGGATCACACCCAACTCCACGGTCGGCGCCATGCTCACCTCCCGCAGCCACGCCCAGTTGTCCGGGTCCGACCGCAACGCGCTCTCCGACAGCACGACCATCAACCGCCGGTCGCGCGCCGGCGTGCGCAGCAGCTGCGGCGGGAGGCTGGTCAACCCCAGCACCCGCACGGTGTCTGCCGCCGCCTCGGTCCGCGCCACGACCACCTGCCGCCCGGAAACCCCGCGGTGCACCACAGCCCGCCGATGCGCCGCCTCCCCCACCACCTCCTCCGCCAACGCGAGCAACCGCCGCCGCACCTCCGGCGTCACCCGGTACACGTCGGCGAGCCGCTGCACGTCGACGAGCTTGGGCACCAGCCGCCCGGTCTCCACTTTGGACACCTTGGACTGGCTGATACCCGCCCGCCGCCCCGCCGCCGCACCCGTCAGCCCCGAAGCCAGCCGGGCACGCAGCAGTTCGAGCGACAACTCCTGCCGCCGCAGTCGAGCATCCCGAACCGGCAACACCCGCTTGACCTTGGACCGCCGGTGCCCTCGACTGCGCAGCAGAACGCCTTCTGCGACGAGCGTGCTGCGGACAGCGCCGTAGGACCGACCTGTCGCCGCGGCCAGCGCGCGGATCGTCTGCCCTTTCGCGTAGCCCTTGACGACAGTCCGGGTGAAGCTCATCGGTGAATCCCTCCTCGCAGCACGCACACCAGGCACACCGGAGGGAAACCACTAACGGCAAACCCACGCTCACCGCCGGACCCACGCGCCCCCGCGAACCACCCTCAGCCGCCAGCCCACGCCACCCCACCGGCAGCCCGTCGGCGGCCACCCCGTCGGCAGCCACTCAGTCGGCGGCCACCCGTCGGCATCCGCCGTGCCCGCGACCACTGACCCCGCAGGCACCCCAGGCCCCGCACCCCGATCCGACAGCCCACCAAACCGCCTCGCCCGGCGCCAGTCACCCAGTCCACAGCCCACAGCCCACAACTCGCTGTCGCTGCTCGCGGCTCGCAGCTCACCGCGCAGGGACGCAGTCGCGCAGATCCTCCCCCCGGAGTTCTTACCTTCAAAGTTAACCTGCACGTGCAGACTTCACGAGTACACCTTCGTGTGAAGACTGTCCTGTCCAACACAACAATGCGGCAGACTCGACCACCCACCCGATGGCGAACGAGAGGCGAGGTAGGCGATGCCCGGGAACGGCGCGAGTCCCACGGCGGCCAAGCTGAAGCTCGGACAGGCGCTCGCCCGACTGCGCGAAGCCAGGGGCATCAGCCAAGAGCACGCGGCCACGGTGCTGGACTGCTCGCCCGCGAAGATCCGGCGCATCGAGGTCGGCGACGTGTCCATCCGACACGGCGAGCTGACCATCCTGCTGGACCACTACGGCACTTGCTGCGAGGTTCGCGAACCGCTCGAAGACTTGGCGCGCGAGGCCCGCAAACGCCGTCCCCGCAACGGTTTCGGCACGGTCCTGCCGACGTTCTTCCGCAGGTTCCACGCTCTGGAACAGCTGGCGGTGGAAGTCCTTCGCTACCAAGCGGAACTGGTCCCCGGTCCACTCCAGACAGCCGACTACGCCCGCGCCCTGCTCTGCACCCACCCGCACCACGAGCCGGAGGACGTGGACCGGCTCGTCGGAGCGCGCCTCGCACGGCTGGACCGCATCATCGACGGCGAGCAGTGGCTGCACGTGATCCTGCACGAGGCCGCCCTGTGGACCGGCGTCGGCTCACCGGAGGTCATGCGCGGCCAGTACCGCCACCTGCGCAAGCTGGCCACGCTGCCCAACGTGACTCTCCAGGTCGTGCCGCTGGACGCCCCGGCGCACACCCTCACCGGCTACCCGTTCGTCCTGCTGCGCCTGCCGGACAGCGACCCGATCGTCTACCTGGAAGCCCTGACCACCGCCGCCACAGTCGAGGAACCAAGCCACATCGCGCGTTACGAGGAGTCCTTCGAAACCCTCCGCCGAACCGCCCTGTCCCCCCAGAAAACCTCCGCACTCCTGACCACGCTGGAGAAATCCCGATGACACCGGAGCCACGGACGACAACCTGGCGCAAGTCAACCCACAGCGGCGGCACCGGCGGCGACTGCGTCGAACTGGCCCACACCAACACAACAGTCCTGGTCCGCGACTCAAAAAACCCGCACACGCCCCCTTTGCGCTTCGCCCCAACCACATTCGGGACTTTCCTGCGAACGCTCAGGAGCGCTTGAGCCGCCACTCCCGTACGACGTGCTCGACGTCGAAGGTCATCAGGTTCAACGGCGGCCCGGACATCGGTTTGCGGATCGCCTCGGTGATCTTCGCGTTGATCTCCCCGAGAATCCGCCGCACCTCCTCCTCGGACGCCGCCCTCCCGGCCGCCTCACGAGCCTCCGCCGCCTCCTTGCGGAGCTGGAGGGTCGGCGGCAACACGCTGCCCTCTTCCCGGCGCACTTTCTCCTTGACCCACCACAACTCGTCATGCGCCCCGGACAACCCGGCCAACGGCTTGCCGGCCCCAGGCAACCCGTCGAACTCGCCCTTCTCCTGAGCCTCGCGAATCTGCCGCTCCACCCACGTCTCAAAGCCGACACCGGCAGGCTTGCGCTGGGTCATACCCCCAACGGTACCCGCGCCACCCCCTCCCCCGCCGCCACTGCGAGCCGCCGATTGCGCGCCGCCAGCCGGACCGCCAACTGCCGATTAGCCGGGGCTGCGGGCTGCGCGGGCTGCGGACTGCGGGATCGGGTCACCGCGGGTGGACAGAGCGCGGATGGGTGGGCTGCGGCGGGCCGAGGATGGGCCAGCGGGACTGGCAGGGCGCGGCAGGCAGGGCGCGGCAGGCAGGGCGCGGCAGGCAGGGCGCGGCAGGCAGGGCGCGGCAGGCAGGGCGGGGTGAGCCGGGGCGAGGCGGGGTCGCGGATGGGGGCCGCGCGGCGGGCGAGGCTGCGCGGCGGGCGAGGGCAGGTGTGCGGCGGGACGGGCGGAGGCCAGGCCGGGCAGGTGCGAAGCCAGTCGGGTTGAGCGCGAGTCCGCCGGGCGGGCCGGGGCCGAGGTGGGCGCTCGGGAGCTGGGCGGGGTCGGTGGTGGCGGGGTCGGTGGTGGGTAGGGGTCGAGTGCGGGTGTTGGGGTGTGGCGGTGATGGGGGCCGCCGTCTTGCCCGCCCGCTCCATATCACGGGACGCGTGACCTCCGAAGTGGTTCCCGATCCTGCATGTCACTCGATCGGGTCGAACATCCCCTCTACCAGATTCGATCTACCTGACACACCACCTGGTGCCTGTTCACAGATCCACCCACAACATGTAGTGTCCAGCCCGCTGGTGGATCACCGTCCTACCCGGTGACGCAAGAGGGAACCCGGTGTGAGTCCGGGACTGCCCCGCAGCGGTGAGCGGGAACGACAGCCGTCAACGAGCACTGGGTTTCGTGCCTGGGAAGCGACGGCCAGTAGGTCTGTGCACGGTGCCCGCGAGTCCGAACACCTGCCACCTGTGCGCGTGCCGAAACACCTCGGTGCGCGGTTTGGTCCTGCTCACGAGGAGAGAGCCTTGACCGTTGTCGACGCGCGGCCTGTGGACGGCCCGCGGTCTGTGCCGGATGCGCTGCGGCGGGAAGTGGCGCAGTTGGCCGGCGATCTGCCCGACGTACACACCGATCGGGTCCTGCGCCTGGTCGAGTCGGGGTTGAACACCGACGGTGACCCGCGTGACCTGGCGGTTCGTGCCGCTGCCGCGCTGACTGCCACCGACCCGCAGTACTCCAAGCTTGCCGCTCGCCTGCTTGCTCGGGCCATCGCCGAAGAAGTGGGGCAAGACCGGTTCTCGAGCGTAGTCGCGCGGGCGGCGCGGCTGGGGTTGTTGTCTGAACGGCTTGCTGGCTTCGTCGAGCGGAACGCCACAGCGTTGGACGCGACGGTGGACGAAGGTGCGACGGATCGGTTCGAGTACTTCGGGCTGCGGACGGTGTACGACCGGTACCTGTTGCGGCACCCCGAGGAGCGCACGGTCATCGAGGCGCCGCAGCACTTCTTCCTGCGTGTCGCCTGCGGGCTGTCCGAGACGGTCGAGGAAGCGCGCGAGCTCTACGCCCTCCTGTCCCGCCTGGACTACCTGCCCAGCTCACCCACCCTCTTCAACGCCGGCACCCGCCACCCGCAGCTGTCCTCCTGCTTCCTGCTCGACTCGCCCCGCGACGAGCTGGAGTCGATCTACCACCGCTACGGCGAGGTCGCCCGGCTGTCGAAGTTCTCCGGTGGCATCGGCATCTCGTGGACGCGCATCCGTTCCCGCGGCTCGCTGATCAGGGGCACCAACGGCCGTTCCAACGGCATCGTGCCCTGGCTGCGCACGCTGGACGCCTCGGTCGCCGCGGTCAACCAAGGCGGCCGGCGCAAGGGCGCTGCCTGTGTCTACCTCGAACCGTGGCACGCCGACGTCGAGGAGTTCCTGGAGCTGCGGGACAACACCGGTGACGAGGCGCAGCGCACGCACAACCTCAACCTGGCGCTGTGGGTGCCCGACGAGTTCATGCGCCGCGTCGAGCAGGACGCCGACTGGTCGCTGTTCGACCCCACGGACGTCCCGCACCTGACCGACCTGTCGGGCGCGGACTTCGACGCCGCCTACAAAACAGCCGAACACGAAAACCTCGCCAAAAGGACGGTGCCGGCCCGCGCGCTCTACGGCCGCATGATGCGCACGCTGGCCCAGACCGGCAACGGCTGGATGACGTTCAAGGACGCCGCGAACCGCGCCTCCAACCAGACCGCGGTCCCGGGCAACGTCATCCACCTCTCCAACCTGTGCACCGAGATCCTGGAGGTCACCAGCGACGACGAGACCGCCGTCTGCAACCTCGGCTCGGTGAACCTGGCCCGGCACGTCACCGGCGACGACATGGACTGGGACCGCCTGCGCGCGACCGTCCGCACGGCGGTGAAGTTCCTGGACCGCACGATCGACCTCACCTACTACCCCACCTCGTCGGCGGGCGGCGGCAACCGGCGGTGGCGGCCGGTCGGGCTGGGCGTGATGGGGCTGGCCGACGTGTTCTTCCAGCACAAGCTCGCGTTCGACTCCCCCGAGGCGCTGGAGCTGTCCACCCGGATCGCCGAGGAGATCGCGCTGACCGCGTTCGAGACCTCGGCGGAACTGGCCGAGAAGCACGGTCCGCACCCGGAGTTCGGCGCCACCCGCGCCGCGCGCGGTCAACTGCACCTCGACCACTTCCCGGACGCCGCACCGCGCCAACCCGAGCGCTGGCAACGGCTCCGCGACAAGATCGCCCGCCACGGCCTGCGCAACTCGCTGATCGTGGCCATCGCGCCCACCGCCACCATCGCGTCCATCGCGGGCTGTTCGGAGTGCATCGAGCCGGTGGTGTCCACGCTGTTCAAGCGCGAGACCCTGTCCGGGGAGTTCCTCCAGGTCAACCCGTACCTGGTGCGCGACCTCAAGGACCTGGGCCGCTGGGACCAGGCCACCCGCGACGCCATCAAGCAGGCCGACGGCTCGATCCAGGGCCTCGACCTGCCCGCCGACTTGAAGGCCCGCTACCGCACCGCGTGGGAACTGCCGCAGAAGGCGCTGATCGACCTCGCCGCCGCGCGCACGCCGTACGTGGACCAGAGCCAGTCGCTCAACCTGTTCTCCGCCGCCCCGACGATCGGCAAGCTGTCGTCGATGTACGCCTACGCCTGGCGCGCGGGCCTCAAGACCACCTACTACCTGCGTTCCCGCCCGGCGACGCGCATCGCCCAAACGACGATCACCACCACCGCGATCGCCTGCTCCCTGGAGAACCCCGAGACCTGCGAGGCCTGCCAGTGACCGCCCTCCTGCTCGACCCCGGCATGGACCTGACCCTGCGCCCCATGCGCTACCCCGACTTCTACGAGCAGTACCGGGCCGCGATCCGCAACACGTGGACCGTCGAGGAGGTGGACCTCGCCGCCGACGTCGCCGACCTGGCCCGCCTGACCCCCGCCGAACACCACCTGGTCAAGCGGCTGGTCGCGTTCTTCGCCACCGGCGACTCGATCGTGGCCAACAACCTCGTGCTCAACCTCTACCAGCACGTCAACGCGCCCGAGGCCCGCCTCTACCTCTCCCGCCAACTGTTCGAGGAGGCAGTCCACGTCCAGTTCTACCTGACCCTGCTGGACACCTACCTGCCCGACCACGACGAGCGCGCGCAGGCGTTCGCGGCGATCGAGCACATCCCGTCGATCCGCGCCAAGGGCGAGTTCTGCTTCAAGTGGATCGACTCGATCAACGGCCTGACCGCGCTGCGCACCCGTGAGGACCGCCGCGCGTTCCTGCTCAACCTGATCTGCTTCGCCGCGTGCATCGAGGGCTTGTTCTTCTACGGCGCCTTCGCCTACGTCTACTGGCTGCGCTCGCGCGGCCTGCTGCAAGGCCTCGCCACCGGCACGAACTGGGTGTTCCGCGACGAGTCCATGCACATGAACTTCGCCTTCAGCATCGTGGACACGGTTCGCAACGAAGAACCGGACCTGTTCGACGACGACCTGCGCGCTCAGGTGACCGCCATGCTCCAGGAGGCGGTCGAGGCGGAGTTCCGGTTCGCGCAGGACGTCTGCGGCGACGGCCTGGCCGGCATGAACGCCCGTGACATGCGCGAGTACCTGTCCTACGTGGCCGACCAGCGGCTGGTGCGGCTGGGCATGGACCCGGTGTTCGGCGCGTCGAACCCGTTCCCGTTCATGGAGTTGCAGGACGTGCAGGAGCTGACCAACTTCTTCGAGCGGCGCGTCTCGGCCTACCAGGTCGCCGTGTCGGGCACGGTCTCCCTGGACGAGGACTTCTGACAACACTGCCGGTTGTGCTCCGAGATGAGCACAACCGGCAGTGTCCACTCAGGACAGACCGCAGATCGGCGTGGGGTTCCAGCCGGTCGGGTCGCCGTTGACGATCATCCCGGTGGTCGCCGAACCGCCGGGCATGACCAGCGCGTTCCAGGACACGTTGCGGACGGTGACGTTCAGCCCGGACTGGCTGACCGTGCCGTTCCACACCTGCGCCACGGTCATGCCCTGGGCCAGCGCGAACCCGACCGACCAGGACGAGGTGGCCGTGGTGCCCCGGTTGGTGAAGGTGATCTCGACCTGGAACCCGCCCGGCCACTTGCTGACCACCTTGACCACCGCGTCACACGTGGACCCCGGCGAAGTCGTCGTGGTCGTCGTGGTCGTCGTCGTGGTCGTGGTCGTCGGCGAGACCCCGCCCAACGCGTTCACCACAGCGGGGAACCACCGGTTCGCGATCTTCCGGTCCCCCGACGCGTTGGGGTGCACCCCGTCCCCGGTGTCGGCGGACGTGGAGAACCCGGTCCACTGGTCCACCACGACCACCGGCGACCGGGCGGTGGACTTCGCCGCCGCCCACCCGGGGATCGCCGCGTTCAGGTCGACCACCCGCTGCGCGCACTCCGCGCAGTTGGCCGGGTTCATCGGGATGATCTGCGCGACCAGGACCTTCACGTCCGGGTTGTCCGCCCGCATCTGGTCGACCAGCTTGCCGAACGCGGCCAGGATCGTCGCCGGCGAGCGGTTGTTCCAGACGTCGTTGGTGCCGAAGTGCATCAGCACCACGTGCGGGTGGGTCTGCGCGAGCCACCCGACGAGCTGGTTCTGGTCGGCCACGTTCGTCGCCAGGAACCCGCCGTGGCCCTCGTTCTCCCCGTCGTAGGGGAACCCGCAGCCCTGCCCCGGCAACGTGCCCACGAAGTCGATCGCCGTGTGGCCCGCCGCCCGCAGGTCCCGGTCCAGCAACGCCCGCCAGCAGCCCGGCGACCCGGTGATCGAGTCGCCCAGGGCCATGATCCGCACCGGCTCGGCCGCCGAAACGGCCTGCCCGGGCGCGGCCACCACCAACGCCACAACCGCCGCGACCGCACCCAACAACGCGGCTAAGACACCGTTCCTGCGCATGTCACACCACCGCGCAGGACGCGCCGTTGAGGGTGAACGCGGTCGGCACGGAGTTCGTGCCGTTCCACGTGCCGATGAACCCGAAGCTCACCGAGCCCGCCGGCGGGATCGTCGCCGTGTAGGGGGCGTTGGTCATGGTGACCGCGTTGGACGCCTGCGCATAAACAGCCCCCCAACTTTGCGTGATCGTCTGACCGTTGACATAGGTCCACTTCAGGTTCCAGCCGTTGACCGCGGCCGAGCCCGTGTTGGTGATCTTCACGTCACCCTGGAACCCACCCTGCCACTGCCCGGCGACCTTGTACGCCACCGAACACGACCCGCCACCGCCGGGCAACGTCGTCATGGCCACCGTGCCCGACCGAGTGGACCGGTTGCCCGCGGCGTCACGCGCGTAGACGGCGAAGGTGTACGAGGTCGCCGCCGACAGCCCGGTCACCGTCGCCGACGTGCCACTCGACGACGCCGCCGGCGACTCGGACGTCCCGCTGACCCGGACCACGTCGTAGCCGGTCACGCCCACGTTGTCGGTCGAGGCGGCCCAGCTCAGGGTCACCGAGTTCGCGGTCACGCCGGACGCCGTGGGCGTGCCGGGCACCGAGGGTGCCTGGTTGTCGCCGCCGGTGCCGCCGAACACCGTGGCCTCCTTCGAGGTGGCCTTGATGCCGTTGGCGCCGTTGAACGCCCGCTGGCCCCACGTGGAAAGGTTGGTGCGGTCCCAGTTGACGGCCAGGTCGAGGTACTCGACACCGCCGCCGTTGCCCGACCACGACCAGGCCAGGTAGCCGATGCCGCGCTGCTGGGTGGTGGCGAAGATGGTGTCCTCGTCAGGGTTGCCGTCGGAGTGGTCGTGGCCGAACTCGCCGACCACGATCGGCAGGCCAGCGCTGACGAACCGGCCCAGGTAGTCGTTGATCTCCGCGGCCGTGTCGAACACGCCGTACATGTGGATGGAGAACACGAGGTTCTTGGCCGGGTCGGCGGCGAACACCGAGGCCGCGTTGTCGCGCATGGTGAACGACCAGTCCTGGCCCCAGTTCGGGGCGTCGATCATGATCGTGTGCTGGAAGCCCGCCGCGCGCAGCCGGGCGACGGCGTCCTTGTTGTCGGCCGCCCAGGTCGCGTAACCCTGGTTGCCGTAGGGCTCGTTGCCGATGTTGAGCAGGACGTACTGCTCCTGGCCGATCAGCGCGCTCTTGATGCCGATCCAGTAGTCGACGGCCTTGGCCAGGGTGATCGCGCCGCTCTGCTCGCCGTACCCGGTGGTGTCGTGCACCTCCAGCACGCAGATCAGTTTGTTGGCCTTGCACTGGCTGACGACGTTCGCGACGTCGGCGGCGTCGTTGCGCGTCCACCGGTCACCGCTGGAGAGCACCACGCGGACGGTGTTGGCGCCCAACGCCTTGACGTCCGCGAGCGCCTGGGTGGTGCGGCTGGTGTACCAGGTGTGGGCGTGGTTGACGCCGCGCATGACGAACTCGGCGCCGTTGGACTCGTACAGCTTGCCGCCGCTGACGTAGAACCCGGTGGCCGCCGACGCGGGCGGCGCTGCCGTCAGCAAGGAGAGGATCATGGCGGCGATGGCGGCGCCGACCACGGTGAATCGCTTGCGCATGGGTGTTCCTCGCGTAGTTGTCGACATTGACACGGGGCGAGCGCAGGGCAGCGCTCCCACACCAAAGCAATTAACCGCTTAAGTGTCAACGCCCGACTACCGGAACTCAGCCCACCGGCCCCGTGCTCGCCCTCGGGACCAACTCGGGATCGGAGGTCTTCACGTGCTCCACGGCCTCCCCGCCGATCACGTCGAGCAACAACCGGACCGCCGCCGCACCACGCTCCGCGATCGGCCGCCGCACCGCCGACAAGGCGGGCCGCACCAGCCGGCACAACGCCGAGTCGTCCCACGCCACCAGCGACA
The DNA here is from genome assembly GCF_037401995.1 of Saccharothrix sp. CCNWYY140. NCBI lineage: Bacteria > Bacillati > Actinomycetota > Actinomycetes > Pseudonocardiales > Pseudonocardiaceae > Saccharothrix > Saccharothrix sp. CCNWYY140. The sequence goes on along the minus strand of NZ_JBBEGC010000002.1, from coordinate 72,152 downwards.
GCTGCTCGGGCACCGACAGCCCCAACTCGTGCGCGACCCCCAACGCCGACACCGCCATCACGTCGTTGTCGAACACCAGCGCCGTAGGCGGGTCTCCCCCGGTCAACACCCGACGCGTCACCCGCGCCGCCGCCTCGTCGGAGTAGTCGGTGTGCACCACCCGGGCCTCACTCAACCCCAGCCGCGCCGCCGCCGTCGTGAAGGCCCGCGACCGAGTCTGCGTGTGCACGAACCGAGTCGGCCCCGCCACCCGCACGATCCTCCGGTGCCCCAACGCCACCAGGTACTCCAACACCTCGGCTACCGCGGCCTCGTCATCAGTCCACACACACGGCACGTCATCAACGACCGGCTCCCCGAGCACCACCGCCGGCAACCGCAACTCCCGCACCAACTCGACCCGCGGATCGTCCTCCACAAGATCCACGAGCAGCACCCCGTCCACCCGCCGCTCGCCCCACCACCGCCGATAAGCCGCCAGCTCAGCCTGCGCGTTGTCGGTGACCTGCAACAACAAGGCAGTCGGCCCGCCCGCCAAAGCGCCCTGGATACCCGCGATCAACTGCATGAAGTAGGGCTCGACCCCGATCACCCGAGCCGGCCGGTCCACGACGAGCCCGATCGCGTTCGCCCGCCCGTCGCTCAACGACCGCGCCGCACTGCTGGGCACCCACCCGAGCCGATCGGCGATGTCCATGATCCGCCGCCGAGTGGGTTCGGACACCCCCGGCCGGTTGTTGAGCGCGTACGACACCGCACCGGTCGACACACCCGCGGCCTTGGCGATGTCCGAGATGGTCGGACGCTTAGCTCCCACCCGCGCCTCCTTGCCAGGGTGATCGCCGAGTCTAGACCGGCACCCACCCCCGGTGCTGCACTACTGTCGTTAAGCGCTTAACCACGATCCCCGAGGTGGCCCCATGCCCTGGTTCGACCTCCCCGAAGCCGACCTGGCGACCTACCGCACCAAGACCGAGGAACCCGAGTCCCTCGACACCTGGTGGCACTCCCGCCTCACGTCCTCCCGAGCCGCCGCCCAACCCCCGACCACAACCCCTTACGGCGAAGACACCTACGGCCCCCTCAAGGTCTGGGACGTGGAGTTCTCCGGCGCGAACGGCGACCGAATCCGAGCCTGGTACCTCCGCCCCGACACCACGGAAGACCTCCCCACGGTCATCACCTACATCGGCTACGGCGGCGGCCGTTCCGTCCCCGCGGACCACACCCTGCTCCCCGCAGCCGGCTACGCGACTTTCGTCATGGACACCCGAGGCCAAGGAGGCCGCTGGTCCACCGGCCAAACCCCGGACCGAGCCGAGGCAGGCCCAGAACACCCAGGCGTGATGACACGAGGAATCACCTCCCCGGAGACCTATTACTACACCCGCCTGATCACCGACGCCGCCCTAGCCGTAGAAGCAGCCGCCTCCCTGCCAGGCGTGGACCCCACCAGAATCGCCGTCTCAGGCGCCAGCCAGGGCGGCGGCCTAGCCCTAGCCGCAGCCGCCCTCACCACCGACGCAGTCCGCGTCTGCCACGCCGACGTCCCTTTCCTCTGCGACTTCCACCGAGCCATCACCCTCACCTCAGCAGACCCGTACGCAGAAATCGCCAACTTCCTGGCCCACCAAACAACCCTCATCCCCCAGGCCCTGAACACCCTCCGCTATGTAGACGCGGCCCTACTCTCCCGCCGCATCACAGCAACATCCCTCCTCAGCGTCGGCCTGATGGACGAGGTATGCCCACCCTCAACCGTCTACGCGGCCTACAACGAAATCAAGGCCCCCAAGCAAATAGCGGTCTTCCCCTTCAGCGGCCACCAAACCCCCCGCACCCACGAGGAAACCAAACTCCGCCACCTACACGACAACCTCTAAAAAACCCCCACCCCACGCACTCACCCACCCCCGGCGCGCGAAGCGCGCACACCTACCTCCAGCTTCGTTTCATCCCCGTATGGCCTGCCCGAAGGGCTACCACACTTTGGGTCGGGTGCAGCCGAAATTTTTGTGAGGAACGAGCAAAAATTTTAGCGGCACCCGGCCCAAAGTGTGGTTGGCTCCGCCAGGCCATACTGGGATGAAACGAAGCCCCACCCACCCAAGCCGAGCCCGACCGCCCCTCATCCTTGGCGGCCTGCCCGCCGGCGAGGCGCTTTTAGCTTTTGCTCTTATCTCTTCGACGAACCCACAAAAACGGGCCGTGAGGGGACCACCGCCATAGTCCCCTCACGGCCCCACCCGGTCAGCGGACGCTTCGGCTCTCCGGTGGCCCCAGATAACTGGGGCGGAGCCCGCCGGTGTCCACGACCAGCTTCTGCACCACCACTGTCGGGTCCACCACCCAGAACTTCAGGGTGTGCACCCCCGCCGCCAACTCGTGGCGCGTGGCGGTCCGATTCACGTTGTCCGAGGTGTTCCGCTCCCACTGCTTGTTCATGGTCGTGTCATTGGCACCGGTCGCCGCCGTGATGTCCACGACCTGCGGCACCTGGTCGTCGAACGACACCCCGTACCGCAACCCCGGCCCGCTCAACACCGGGTTGCGCGGCGACAAGTAGGCCCACACCGTCACCGGCCCGCTCGTCTTGAGCGTCAACTCGTACTCCAGTCGCGGCCCATCCGGCGCACGACTCGGCGCAGTCACCGGGAACGCTTTGACCGCATCCCCCGTCCGCCCCAAGTCCGGAATGACCTGCCACCGCACGCCATCTCCACCAACCATCCGGGAAGCGTGCGCCGCCTCCATCGAGACATACCCATTCGCCTCGACGAAACCACGCCCACTCAACGGAACGTTGTCCACAACCACATCGACCCGAACGGTCCGCCCGGCCCCCGACACCACGATCGGCGAGGTGCTCTTCCCCACCGGTGCACGAGCCCAGTCAATCCGCACAGACAACCGAACCTGCTTCTCAACCATCCCCGACGTACGCTCCACCACAACCCACGGCTCACTGGAGACGTCGAACGAGAACGGCACCGCCCCCCGGTTGAACACGTCGATGAACTGCCCCGGCTGCGACTGCCACCGACTGAACTCGGGCAACACCGCAGCGGACGAGGACGCCGGCCACCACTGGTCCGACCCGTCCACCGCCACACCCATCTCGGCCACCGCCGGCAACGACACCCGCTTCACCGCCGGGAACACCGCGTCCGGCAGGGCTTCGTGGTTCAACTCGGGCTGCTGCCACGGCGCGTTGGGTCCGTACCGGGCGATGTCGCCGTACCCGATCTTGGGCTGGGTCTGGAACCCCTGCCACTTCCCGCCCGCAAGCACGTTGTTGTAGTAGTCCGACATCGCCTGGTCCTCGGCGAACCGAGCCTCGGTCTCATCCGCCAACCCGTTGGCCGACGCCCGCCCCTGGCCGACGTACAGCAGGTTCTTGAACTCCGCCAACCGCAACGCGTACAGGTTCGCCGACGCCTTCACCGCGTAGTACACCAACTGGTAGTACGCGTCCTGCTGCCACGACGGCAGCGACCGCCGGATCCGCTCGGCCCGCTCCGCCAGCTCCTGCCACTCCGCGGTGACCCGCTCGATCTCCTGGTAGTCCGTCAGGCTGAACGGCGAAGCTTGATCGTCGTAAGCGACAACCGTCCCCTCACCGCTGATCTTCCGGTTCAGCAGCTCCGGCTTCCGGTCGGACTGCAACTTCGAGTAGTCGCGCAGCACCGACGCGATCCCGGCTGCCCGTGCCGCGCCGAAGTTCTGCGCCGCGTACCGCCGTTCCCACTCGCCCAGCTTCTCCAGCGGCCACCGCTTCGGGTTCCAGGCGTAGTCGAGGAAGAACTGCAAGGGCAGCTCGTTGTTCTTCAGGTCGCCGACGTTCACGACCCACAACCGGTCGACGCCGTACGCGTAGGACTGGTCGAGCTGCTCCCACACGTTCGGCAGCAGGTTGGTGTCCACCCACTTGTAGTTCCGGCCGCCGCCCACGTAGTCGAAGTGGTAGTACAGCCCGTACCCACCCGCCCTCGGCGGCAGATCCCGCCCCGGCAACTTCCGCATGTTGCCCCAGTTGTCGTCCGCGAAGACGACCGTCACGTCATCCGGCGGGCGCAACCCCTGGTCCCAGTACCGCTGGACCTCCTTGTACAGGGTCTGCACCTGCGGAACGTCCGACATGCCCTCCCGCTCCAGGATCTCCCGCTGCGAAGCCAGGATCTCCTGCATCAGCTCGATGCCGTCACCGTCCGGCAGCCCGACGTCGCCGTTGGCGCGCATCCCGAGGGTCACCACACCCTCGAAGTCCTGCTCCTTCATCCGACGCACACCATCGGTCCAGTACTGCTCGATGGCCGCCCGGTTGCGCCGAAAGCTCCAGTCGCCGTTGCCGCCGTACGGATCGCTCACAGCCGCCCGCGCGTGCCGGTTCCACTCCTCGATGCCACGCATCATCGGCGCCTCGTGCGAGGTGCCCATGACGACGCCGTACTCCTTGGCCGTCTGGTGGTTGAGCGGGTCGTCCTCGGCGAACGCCCGCCCCCACACCGCCGGCCACAGGTAGTTGGCCTTGAGCCGCAACATCGTCTCGAAGACCTTGGCGTAAAAATGCCTGTTGAACCCGTTCGGGAACCCAGGCGCAGCCCCACCACCGAAGAACTTCGGCGCCCACCGCCCCAACTGCGGGTTCTCGTCGTTGATGAAGAACCCGCGGTACTTCACCGCCGGCGTCCCCTGACTGTGCCGCCCAGGCAGGACGTGCAGTTCAGTCCTCTTCCGCGGCTGGACGTCATCCCAGAAGTACCAGGGCGACACCCCGATCTCCCGCGACACGTCATAGGCCCCGTAGATGGTGCCGCGCTGATCGGAACCCGCGATCACCAGCGCCCGCCGTACCCCAGGCAGCGGATTCTGGACGACCTGCTGAACCGACGTCTCCCACTTGCCCGCCAACCCGGAAACGTCGAGCTTGCCCCGCCGCACCAGGTCGTCCACCAGCGGACTGCGCCCCACGGTGCCGACGATGACAGCCCCGTCGACCACCTCGTGCCCGACGACCGGCTGCACCCCGGTCACGCGCGCAAGGTCGTCCCGCAGATCCCCGACAACCCGCACCACACCGGGAAAGTCCTCGGCACTCACCACCAGCGGCGCGACCCGACCCCCGGACGCCAACGGGAACCGCCCCTGCCCGCCGACATCGACCACATACCCTTCGACACGCGACTGCGAAGCAGAACCAGGTTCAGCCGACGCCGTTGGCACCACTGGCGCTAACAGCGCCAGTGGCAGCAACAAACGCAGCACCCTCACACAGCACCCCCGAGCGGTGTGACCCCGACGGGCGTCACCAGCACGCGGTCGTGCCCCACGACCCGCGTCTCCCCGGTCAACTGGACCGACCGCTCCCCGCAGATGTCCTCGCTGGAGGTCCCCACCAGCAACCGAAGCTCCCCGGGCTCCACCACACGCCGCCCGTCCCGCCCGGTGAACGAAGTCCGATCGGCGTGCAGCCGGAACGACACCCGAGCCGCCTCCCCCGCCGCCAACTCCACCCGCGCGAACCCGACCAACTGCCGCACCGGCCGCGTCACACTGGCCACCGGGTCGTGCAAGTACAGCTGCACCACCTCGGCCCCGTCCCGAGACCCGGTGTTGCGCACCACCGCGGACACCTCGACCTCGCCATCCGAGGGCAGGACGTCCCCAGCAGTGATCTCCGACAGCTCGAACGACGTGTAGGACAACCCGTACCCGAACGCGTACAGCGGCGACGGGTCCACCGAGCTGATCCCGCCCGGCCCACCCAGGATCGGCCTCAAATACGTAGTCGGCTGCCCACCAACCCCACGCGGCACGCTCACCGGCAACTTCCCGGACGGGTTCACCCGCCCGCTCAGCACGCCCGCGACCGCCCCCGCACCTTCCTCACCGGGGAAGAACGCCTGCACCACCGCCGCCGGCGACTGCACGACCGCCGACTGCCCGTCCACGCCGGCCTGCATGTACCGGCCCAGCGCGTAAGGCCGCCCGGCCAGCAGCACCAGCACCACCGGCTTCCCGGTGGCCAGCAGCGCCTCCAGCAACTCCCCCTGCACGCCCGGCAGTGACAGGTCCTCCGCGTCGCACCCCTCGCCCGACGTCCCCCGCCCGAACAACCCGGCCCGGTCACCCAGCACCGCCACCACGACGTCCGCGTCCGCCGCGACCTCCACCGCGCCCGCGATGCCGGACCGGTCGTCGCCGGAGACCTCGCAGCCCTGCGCGGACACGACGTCCGCCGCCGGGAACTCCGCCCGGAACGCCTCGACGAAGGTCGCGATCTCGATCCCCAGCGCCACCTCGGGGTGCTGCACCCCCACGTGGTTCGGGAAGGCGTAGCAGCCCATCAGCGACAGCACGTCGTCCGCGCACGGTCCCACCACCGCGACACGGGAAGCGTTCAGCGGGAGCACCCCGGCGGAGTTGTCCAGCAGCACCACGGACCGCTCGGCCATCTCCCGCGCCAGCTCGCGCAACGCGGGCGGGTCCAAGTCGACCGGCTCGCCGCGCACGACCGCGGGCGAGTCCGGGCTCCAGTCCGGGTCCAGCAGCCCCAGTTCGACCTTCTGCGTCAGCACCCGCGCCAACGCGCGGTCCACCACGGACTCCGACACCGCCCCGGACCGCACCATGTCCGCCAGCGGGTGCCCGTAGCAGCGCACCGAGGGCAGCTCGACGTCCACGCCGGCGGCCAGCGCCAACGCGGCGGCCTCGCCCGGCGACCCGGCCACGCCGTGCGCGGTCTCCAGGAACGACACCCCGAAGTAGTCCGCGACGACCACGCCGGTGAAGCCCCACTGCTCGCGCAACAGATCCGTCAGCAAGGAGCTGTCCGACGCCGGCGGAACACCGTCCACCTCGGCGTAGGAGTGCATGACCGACCGCGCCCCGCCCTCGCGCAACGCCATCTCGAACGGCGGCAGCACCACGTCGGCGAACTCGCGCCGTCCCATGTGCACGGGCGCGTGGTTGCGCCCGCCGCGCGACGCCGAGTACCCGGCGAAGTGCTTCAGGGTGGCCACGATCCCGGTCGACTCCAGCCCGCGCGTGTAGGCCGCGCCCAGCAGGCCGACCAGGTAGGGGTCCTCGCCGATGGTCTCCTCGGTCCGTCCCCACCGCGGGTCGCGCGTCACGTCCAGCACGGGCGCGAGGCCCTGGTGCACGCCGACGTCCCGCATGGACAGCCCGACCTCGCGCGCCATCCGCTCCACCAGGGCGGTGTCGAACGACGCGCCCCACGCCAGCGGCGTCGGGAACACCGTCGCCCGCCACGCCGTGAACCCCGACAGGCACTCCTCGTGCGCCATCGCCGGGATGCCGAACCGGTTGTTGGCCACCAGCCTGCGCTGCGTCTCGGCCAGCACGCGCGCGCCCACCAGCGGGTCCACCGGCCGGGTGCCGAACACCCGGGTCAGCTGGCCCAGGCCGGGCTTGGTCAGCTCGTCCCACGGCGGCAGCGGCTCGGCGAACTCGTGCTGCGCCGGCGCGACCTCCTCGTCGTCCTCGGTGACACCCACCCACACGCCCACCAACTGGGCCAGCTTCTCCTCCAGGGTCATCTCGGCCAGCAGCGCGGCGACGCGCTCGCCGACCGGTCGGCCCGGGTCGGCCCAGGTGTTCACGTGCACGGAGGCTCCTTCGTTGACGATCGGACGACCAGTTCGGTGGCCAGCTCCACCCGTTCGGTCTCCACCGGGCGGCCCGCGATCAGGTCCGCCAACATCCGCCCCGCGTGCCTGCCCATCTCGGTGAGCGGCTGGCGGACGGTGGTCAGGGCGGGCGACGACCAGACCGCGACCGGCAGGTCGTCGAACCCGACGACGCTGAGGTCGTTCGGCACGGACAGGCCCGCCACGCGGGCGGCCTCGATCACGCCCAGCGCCTGCTCGTCGTTGCCCGCGAACACGGCGGTCGGCCGGTCCGGCAGGCGCAGCAGCTCCGTGGCGCACCGGAAGCCGCCCTCGTGCTTGAAGTCCCCGTGGCGCACCAGGCCCGGGTCGAACGGCAGGCCGGCGCGGTCCAGCGCGGCGCGGTAGCCGTCGACGCGGGCGCGGCTGCACAGCATCCCGGCCGGCCCGCCGATGACGGCGACCCGCTGGTGGCCCAGCCGGATCAGGTGCTCGGTCGCGGCCAGGCCGCCCGCCCAGTTGGTGGCGCCGACGCTGGGCACGTCGGGGTTGGGCAGGTCGACCGGGTCGATGACGACGACCGGGATGCGCGAGCCCGCGAGCACGCGGCGGTCCGCGGCGGTGAGCTGGGAGGTCACCAGCAGCGCGCCGGCGCGCTTGGCGTCGACCAGGGACGCCGCCCAGGAGGAGTGGCCGCGCTGCCCGGCGGCCGAGGAGACGACCACGTGCAGCCCGCTGTCCACCACCCCGCGGATGATCTCCACCGCCCACGGGCTGTCCAGCGCGGTGAACACCAGGTCCACCAGCAGCTGGCCGGAGGCCCGGCGCGCGCCCACCGGCACGTAGTCGTATTCGGCCAGCAGGCGCCGCACGCGGGCCCTGGTCTCGGGTCCGACGTCGTCCTTGCCGTTGAGGACCTTGGACACCGTCGGGAGTGACACCCCGGCCGCGGCGGCGATCGTGGCCAATGTGGCTCGTCGCATGTCGCCGATAGTATCGAAACCAGATCGAAACTCAATAGGGTTGACCCGACCAGCGGAAACCTGCGGAAACGTCTCATTTCGACACTCCGCAGTGACCCTTGACACGCACTGTTCACCTGCCTAGGGTTCCCGCAAGTCGTGGATGTTTCGAAATGTTTCGACGCCGCGAAAAATCCGCAGCGTGGCAGAAGGGTGGCGGTCGCATGTCCCGCCGATCATGGATGCGAACCCTGATCTCCACAGGGCTCGTCGCCGTGGCAGCAGTGGTGTCCGCGTGTGGCACGGCCGGTCCGGCCGAGCCGGGCGCGGGCGGGGTGAAGGTGTGGGCGCTCCAGGACCCCGTCCTCAACCCGATCGAGCAGAAGTCGATCGACTTCTTCAAGTCCGGCGGCGGCAACGCCTCGCTGGAGACGTTCGGCAACGACCCGTACAAGCAGAAGCTGCGGGTCGCGATCGGCTCGCCGAACGCGCCGGACGTGTTCTTCAACTGGGGCGGCGGCAACCTCAAGGAGTACGTCGACGCCGGCAAGATCGCCGACCTGACCCCCGTGCTCGACCAGAACAGCGCGCTCAAGAGCGCGTTCCTGCCCAGCGTGCTCGACGGCGCGAAGATCGACGGCAAGTACTACGGCATCCCCATGCGCGGCATGCAGCCCGTGCTGCTGTTCTTCAACAAGGAGGTCTTCACCGCCGCCGGCGCGCAGCCGCCGAAGACGTGGGACGACCTGCTGGCGCTGGTGGACACCTTCAAGGCCAAGGGCATCCAGCCCATCTCGCTGGCCGGTTCCCAGGCGTGGACCGAGCTGATGTGGATCGAGTACATCCTGGACCGCATCGGCGGCCCCGAGGTGTTCCGCAACATCCGCGACGGCAAGGGCCAGGGCTGGAAGGACCCGGCCGTGACCGAGGCGCTGACCAAGCTCAAGGAGCTGATCGACCGGGGCGGCTTCGGCACCAACTTCGCCTCCGTCGGCTACGACGTGGGTGGCGCGTCGACGATCCTGGCGCAGGGCAAGGCCGCCATGCACCTGATGGGCTCGTGGGAGTACGTCAACCAGCTCGGCCAGAGCCCCGACTTCGTCAAGAAGGGGTCCCTCGGCTGGGTGGCGTTCCCGTCCATCCCGGGCGGCAAGGGCGATCCTGGCAACGTGGTCGGCAACGCGAGCAACTACTACTCGGTGACCTCGGGCTCCTCCCAGGTCGAGGCGGCGAAGAAGTTCGTCTCCACCGCGCTGCACGAGGACTCCTACGTGCAGGCGCTGGTCGAAGCCGGTGACGTGCCGGCCGTGGTCGGGGTCGAGGAGAAGCTGGCCAAGGCCGCCAACTCCGAGTACACGACGTGGATCTACGGCCAGGTCAAGGACGCCAAGAACTTCCAGCTGTCCTGGGACCAGGACCTGCCCGCCGAGAAGGCCACGGCCATGCTGACCCAGCTCCAGGAGTTCTTCCTGGGCAAGGTCACCCCGCAGCAGTTCGTCGACGCGGTGGCCGCGCGCTGATGCGTTCACAGCGACCGTCCGGCTGGTACGCCGTCCCCGCTTATGGGTTCTTCGCGCTGTTCGCGGTGCTGCCCATGCTGCTGGTGGTGTACTTGAGCTTCACGTCGTGGCAGGGACTGGGCACCCCGGTGCCCAACGGGACCGCCAACTGGTCCCGCCTGATCGCCGACGGGGAAGCCCACGCCGCCGTGGGGCGGACCGTGCTGCTCATGGTCGTGTCCTGGCTGTTCCAGACCCCGATCGCACTGCTGATCGGGGTCTGGGCGGCCGGGCAGCAGCGGTCCCGCGCGGTGCTGAGCTCGATCTTCTTCCTGCCCCTGCTGCTGTCCACGGCGGCCATCGCGCTGCTGTGGCAGGCGCTGCTGGACCCGAACTTCGGCATCGCGGCGGGCGGCATGCAGTTCCTGGGCGACCCCGACATCGCGATCTACACGGTGGTGTTCGTGATCTCCTGGCAGTACATCCCGTTCCACACGTTGATGTACCAGGGGGCGGCGCGCGCCATCCCCGCGTCGCTGTACGAGGCGGCGACCATCGACGGCGCTTCGCGGGTGGGCAAGTTCCTGCACATCACGCTGCCGCAGCTGCGGTACACGCTGGTGACGTCCTCGGTGCTGATGCTCGTCGGGTCGCTGACGACGTTCGACACCGTGCTGATCCTCACCGGCGGCGGGCCGGGCACGGCCACGCGGATCTTGCCGCTGCACATGTACATCACCGGCTTCAGCGGGTTCGAGATGGGTTACGCCAGCTCGATCGCCGTGGTGCTGGTGGTGCTCGGGACCGCGCTGTCGGTGGCGGTCATGCGGTGGAGCGGGTTCCGCGCGATGAGCAGCCAGCAGGAGGGCTCGTGAAGTCACGTCCGAACTGGCCCGCCGGGCTCTTCGCCCTGGTGTGGCTGGTGATCGTGGTCGGACCGCTGTACTACGTGGTGACGGCGAGCCTGCGCACCCGGCAGGAGTACCTGGGTTCACACCCGCTGGAGTTCCCGGCCAACCCCACGCTGGACAACTACGTGACCGTCCTGGACGGCGGGTTCGGCAAGTACCTGGTGAACAACATCGTCGTGACGGTCGCGACCGTGGCGATCGTGCTGCTGGTCGGCGTGCCGTGCGCGTACGCGGTGGTGCGCGGCACCGGGCGGTTCGTGCAGCGCGGGTTCACCCTGCTGCTGATGGGCCTGGCCATCCCGGCGCAGGCCACGATCATCCCGGTGTACCTGCTCATCACCCGGATGCACCTGTACGACAGCCTGACGGCGATCATCCTGCCGACGGCGGCGTTCGCGCTGCCCGTGGCGACGCTGGTGCTGACCAACAGCCTGCGCGACGTGCCGTCCGAGCTGTACGAGGCGCAGGCGATCGACGGGGCGGGGCCGTTCCGGGTGCTGGTGAGCCTGGTGCTGCCGCTGGCCCGACCCGCGATCATGACCGTGGTCGTGTACACGGCGCTCAACGCGTGGAACGGCTTCCTGTTCCCGCTGGTGCTCACGCAGTCGGAGTCCAGCCGGGTGCTGACCCTGGGCCTGTGGAACTTCCAGGGCCAGTTCGGCACCAACGTGCCGGCGCTGATGGCGGCGGTGCTGCTGTCGGTGTTGCCGATCTTCGCGGTGTACCTCTTCGCCCGAAGGTTCCTGCTCAGCGGCCTGACCGCCGGTTTCGGCAAGTGATCGTGCGGTGGGTGCCGGGCGGCCGTTTGCGCCGTCCGGCACATTTTACTCTCCGATAGTTTCGGTGCCGTAGACTGCGTCCATGCCGACCAAAGCCGACCAGTCTTCGCCGGATGACACCACCTCCGGCAAGATCACCATTGCCGACATCGCGGCCGAGGCCGGCGTATCGGTACCGACAGTTTCGAAGGTGATGAACGGCCGCGCGGACGTCGCCCCGCACACCCGGGAACGGGTCGAGGCGATCATCCGCCGGCACGGCTACCAGCGCCGATCCGACGAGCGGTCCCGCCGGTCGAACCTGGTGGAGCTGATGTTCCACGAGCTGGAGAGCGCGTGGGCGCTGGAGATCATCCGGGGCGCCGAGCAGGTGGCGGCCGAGCAGGGCCTGGCGCTGGTGCTGTCGGAGTCCCAGGGCAGGCTCACCCCCGGCCACGGCTGGTTGGAGGGCGTCATCGCGCGCCGGCCGCTGGGCGTGATCTCGGTGTTCTCCGACCTGACCGCGCAGCAGCTGGCGAAGCTGCGGGCGCGGGACATCCCCGTCGTGGTGGTGGACCCGATCGGCGAGCCCCAGGACGCGACGCCGTCCATAGGGGCGACGAACTGGAACGGCGGTCTCACGGCGACCCGCCACCTGATCGAACTCGGCCACCGCCGCATCGCCATGATCGGAGGTCCGGAGCGCGTGCTGTGCAGCCGGGCGCGGGTGGACGGCTACCGCGCGGCCCTGGAGACGGCCGGCCTGGCGTTCGACCCGGACCTGGTCCGCTACGGCGACTTCCACGTGGAGTCCGGCCGGCGGCAGTTCGCTCCCCTGCTCGACCTGCCCGACCCGCCCACGGCCGTCTTCGCCGGGAGCGACTTGCAGGCGCTGGGCGTGTACGAGGCCGCCCGCGCGGCGGGGCTGCGGGTGCCGGAGGACCTGTCGGTGGTCGGCTTCGACGACCTGCCGGTGGCCCAGTGGGTCGGCCCGCCGCTGACCACCGTGCGCCAGCCGTTGCAGGACATGGCCGCCGCGGGCACCCGTCTGGCGATCACGCTGGCCCGGGGTGACGAGCCCGAACACCGCCGGATCGAGCTGGCGACGACCCTGGTGGTCCGCCAGAGCACCGCTCCGCCCAAGGCTTGATCGAAACGCAGACGCCCCGCATGCCGATACAGCGGCATGCGGCGTTCGTCGGTGGCCTACGGCTTTTCGGTCCTGTCAGTCATCGGCATCGTTGTGGTGGGCGCCCTCGCCGACGCCGCGTCCCTCCCCGACAACGTGCGCTCGTGGTTATGGCTGTTGGTCGCCTTGCTGACCGTCGCCACCGTGGGATTCCAGCTGCGCACCTTCCGGACCGACCCGGGTGCCCGCCTGCCCGTGGACCTGCTGGCGGACGCCTTCGCCGACTCCGTGCGTCGACAGCCGGCCGCTACTGACGTCTCGTTGCGGGTGCCGTTGCGGTGGGCCGGTCCCTCGGACCTGGATGCGCCGGACACCGAGACCCTGGCGTCGGCCTTCCGCGCGTTGCCCGAGCGGCGCATGGTGATCGTGGGCGAGCCCGGGTCGGGCAAGACGGCCGCCGCCCACCGGCTGGCGCTGGAACTGCTCGACACCCGCGCGCCCGGTGACCCGGTGCCCGTGGTCCTCCCGCTCGCGCGCTGGACCGGCGAGGTGGTGTTCAGCGAGTGGTTGCCCGCCGAATATCCCCAGCTGACCGCGCTGGGCGGCCCGGACTCGGCGCGCTCCCTCGTCATGAGCGACCTGGTGTTGCCGATCTTCGACGGGTTCGACGAGATGGCGCCGGTCGGGCGGACCGAGTTCCTCAGCTGGGTCCGAGGGACTTTCCCGTCGTTCGTCATCACCAGCCGTCGCCCGGTGCGGGCGACGGCGCCGGTGCTCCAGTTGTTGCCGCTCCGGCCGCTCCACGTGGCCCGCTACCTGCGGGACCAGGTGCCGGACGGTGACCACCGGTGGGCGCCGCTGTTGGCCTTCCTCGCCGACCACCCGACCGGTCCCCTGGCTCGCGCGCTGTCCTCGCCGCGCGCGCTCGGGCTGGTGCTGCGCGCCTACGCCTCCCCGCAGACCCAGCCCGCCGAACTGCTCGACCCCACCCGCTTCGCCGACGTCGACGCCATCGAACGGCACCTGCTGGAGACGGCGTTGGTCCGGGCCGCGTCGGGGACCGCCACCGACGGGTACCAGCCGGGTGAGCGGGCGGCCGATCAGCTCGGCTACCTGGCCGCGCACCTCGACCGGTTGGACACCACCGACCTCGCTTGGTGGCGGCTGCGCGCGAGCGTCCCGCGAGCCGTGTTCGTCGGGGCGGCCCTGGTGGTCGGCGCGGTCACCGGGCTCGTCACCGGGCTGCTGTTGGGGGTGTGGACGGGGGTGCTGCTGGGCGAGGGCGTGGCGGTGATGGTGTCCGTCGGGCTGGGGTTGAACGTGGCTTCGGTGCCGTTCCCGACGCGCATCCGGCTCGGTCGGCGCAGTCTCGTCGTGCTCGCGCTGGGAGTGCTGATCGGCGCGGTGACGGCCGCCGTCGTGGGGGCGTTGGGCGGGTCGTTGGGCAGCGTGGCGCAGTGGTCGGCAGTAGGGGTGGTCGGCGGGGTGTTCGCCGCGTTGCGGGTGGCGGTGACCGGGTCGCGGGACGTCGACGTCGCCCGGCACCCGCAGGACTCGCTGTGGCGGGACCGGCGGATGGCGTTGGCGCAAGGCGCGGTCACAGGGCTGACGGTGGCGTTGGCGGTCGGGCTGACCGGCGGGTTCGAGCGGGACGTCCTGCTGGTGGTGTGCATGGGGTTGGGAGCTGGGCTGGTGGGTGTGTCGTTCAGCGCCTACGCCCTGTACTCGGTGAGCCGGGTCTGGCTGGCGCTGCGCGGACGGCTGCCGTGGCGGCTGATGACGTTCCTGGAGGCCGAGCGCCAGTTGGGGCTGCTGCGCCATTCCGGCGGCGTGTACCAGTTCCACCACCGTCGGTTGCAGGAGCACTTGGCCGCCGAGTACGGGGCCGCCAAGCCGCCGGTGGACGAGGACGCCGTGCGGATGGTCGGGCTGTTGCGCGGCGACCTGGTGGAACGGGCGTTCGCGCGGGCCGACGTGCAGGCGGTGATCGAGGCGCCGAGCATCCGGCGGTTGCAGGACGAGATCGTCGCCGAGATCGAGGACACGCGGGAGGACCTCGTCGTCGCCACGAGTGCGGCGCGGGAGCGTTACGTGGCGGTCAAGGAGCGGTTGCTGGCGCGGGCCGGTGTGCCTCGGGTGGCGCGGGGCGCCCGGTTCTTCGGGCACGTCAGCGGGCCGTTGGCGGCGTTGGCCGGTGGGGCGGCGCTCGCGGCCGGCGGAAGGTCGGCGGTGATCCTGCCCGTCGTGTGGACGGCGCTGGTGGTCACGGCGGCGGCTTTCCTCCTCCAGCCGACCATCTGGCGGTTGAACCTGGCGGTCGACGAGGACGGTCGGTCACGGGTGGTGGAGCGGCTCGCACGGTGGCACAGCGCGGTGGCTGTCCGGCTCGCCCCGCTGCACCGGGTGCACCACAGCGTCTACTTCGGTGTCGGGCTGTCTTGCCTTTTGCTGATCAGTTCGGCCGCCGCGCCGTTGGAGGTCGTGGCCGTCATGCGGTCCATACGCCCGACGTGGATGTACATCGTCGGCGGGGCGGCCGTGGTGTTCGGGCTGCTGTGGGTGTGGGCGCGGCCCTTGAAGAAGCGGTGGGACGCGCTGTCGGTCGACAACCCGGCTGTGTGGCCGGCGGAGACGGCGTTGCCACGCGGTGCGGCGCAGGCCCGGCGGGACGCGGTGCGGGCGTGGGAGGCGCTCGTCGAGGCGCTGGTGGAGAACGGCGTGCTGCCGATGGTGGCGGCCCGCGTCGAGGTGCTGGCGCAGCGGTCCTACGACACCCGGTTGCCCGACGCGTCGGTCAAGCGGCTCGGTGACCTGACCGAGAGCGCGCAGTTCGTGCCGACCGACACCAGCGCCCGGCTCAACCGGATGCTCGACGCGATGTCCGGCGGCGCGATCGGCCTCAGCGGTCCGCGCGGGATCGGGAAGAGCACCGTGCTGGGCATCTTCGGCGACCGGCGACTGGGCGGGAACCCCGACGACCTGACCGTCGTCGTGCCCGCGCCGACCAACTACAACAGCCGGGACTTCCTGGTGCACCTGTTCAGCCGGATGTGCATGGCCGTGCTGCCCCCGGACACCCGGACGGCTCGCGTGACCTCGCGGCGGGTCCGGGTGCGGTGGCTGGTGACCGCCGTGATCGCCGTGCTGCTGGTGGCGGGGGCGGTGCTGTGGCCGTCCGCGGTGGAGGCCGGGCGGTGGGCGTGGCGCAACGTGCGCGGGGTCGCGGTCGGGGCCGGGTTGGCGTTGTTGGTCGCTCTGGTGGTGGAAATGGTGGTGCGCAGGGGTTTCCGGCGCGGCGACACGTCGGTCGAGGACACGGCCCGTGCCCACTTGCGGGCTTTGCGCTACCTGGAGACGACCACCCGGACCGCCACCGCGGCGGTGAAGCCCGGGGTGGAGCTGGGCGGGTCGCTGGCACGGCAGCGGGCCGAGCAGGTCAAGACCTATCCCGAACTGGTCGGCGAGTTCCGGGACTTCCTGGCGTTCCTGGTGTCCCACCTGCCGACCCGGCCCGACCGGCGCGCGCCGCGGATCGTGGTGTGCATCGACGAGGTGGACAAGATCGCCACCGCCGAGGCGGCCGAGCAGTTCATCAACGACGTCAAGACGGTCTTCGGGGTGCCCGGGTGCTTCTTCCTGGTGGCGGTGTCGGAGGACGCGCTGGCGTCGTTCTCCCGGCGGGCACTGACCGTGCGAACGGCGTTCGACTCGGCGTTCGACAACGTGATCCAGGTAAGCAGGCTTTCGCTGACCCAAACCCGACGCCTGCTGGTGCAACGAGTGCTACGCCTACCCGAACCGTACGTGTGGCTGTGCCATGCCCTATCCGCCGGCCTACCCCGCGATTTGAACCGAACCGTACGGCAGCTGTACGACATCCGCGCCGCCACTGGCGTGTCGGACTTGGGCGACTTGGCGGGCGAGCTGGTCCGCCAGGACTTGGAGGTGGTGACACACGGACAGGTCTTGCAGGTGAACTCCGGCTCGGACGCAGTCAGCGGCGCCCTCCTGAGATGGCTGGCCCAAACCGCCCGCGTACCGATCGACCACGACTCCTTGGTCGCACACCGCGACAACGCCCCGTCGGCCGGGGTGGCGCTGCGGAGTTGGCCGCCGGAGCTGTGGGCGGTGCGGGAACGTTTCCAGGCTTACCTGTCGTACGCGGCGGCGGTGTTGCAGTCGTTCCAGGAACGCTCAGCCGAGGTGATCACCCACTTGTCCACTGTAGACACAGACGAAAAGAACCCCGTACGCCACTTAGCCGACGCCCGCGCCCACCTGTCGGTAGACGCAGCCTTGGCAACCTCCGCCGTAGAGGCCTACCGCTCAGAACTAGTCTGACCCTTTCCGCCACACGGCCTGAGTTTCCCTCGCACCTTCGGGATCCGCCGTCGAGCGCAGTGACCGCCTGCCCGTGATTCCTTCCGCGACCAGCACGCCGTGGATTGTCGGTGTGCGGTGGGACAATGGAGACGGGGGCCGGAGGCCACACTCGACCATGCGCATGGACTGCTAGGCGACGGCACTACGAGCGGCGGCGGCAGCACCAGCTCAGGCTCGGCGACTCAGCAGCACCGGGTCAGACCCAGCGGCCCGGGGCTCGGCAGCCCAGACTCGGCAGCCCAGGGCTCGGCCTCAGGGCTCGGCAGCCCAGACTCGGCAGCCCAGGGCTCGGCCTCAGGGCTCGGCGGCTCGGCAGCAGCGGTTTGAGGCGCGGCGGCACCGAATCGGAGCGCAGCGGCGGCTGGGCGGCGCGGGCGCGGCGATTGGGCGGCGCGGGTTGGTCGGCTCAGCAGCGGCAGCGAATTGGCGGCAGCACCGCGAGCGACGGCGGCAACGGGCCGCCACCAGCGGCGACTCAAGCGCGGCGGCAGCGGAGGCTCTGCGGCGGCGCGACTGACGGCGGCGCGGGCGGCGGGTTCGGCGGCGCAGCCAGCATGGGGCGGCGCAGGGGTTGGGCGGCGCGGGGGTTGGGCAGCGCGAGGGTTGGGCAGCGCGGCCGGCACGGGGCGGGTCGGGCAGCGCGAGCGGCGAGTTGGACAGCGCGGCCAGCACGGGGTGGGGTTGGGCAGCGCGGGCAGCGCGGGCAGCGCGGGCAGCGCGGGCAGCGCGGGGCGGGGCAAGTGAGCAGCGCGGGGGGGGGGCGAGCAGCGCGGCATGCGGCGGCGAGTGGGCCGCGGCGGCTGGGCGGCGCAGGCGGCACAACGCCGGCACCGCACGAAGCAGGCAGCGCGGCGTGCGGCGGCGACTGGGCGGCGCAGGCAGCGCGCGAATTGGGCGGTTCGGGCGGGAGTTGGGCGGCGGGCGATTGCCGTTCGCGCCTACGCTCGCGGATCCAGTGTGGCCTCCGGCCCCCGTCTCCATTGTCCCACCGCACACCGACAATCCACGCCGTGCTGGTCGCGGAAGGAGATACGGGCGGCGAGATGGCAGCCCAGCGGCGGCACATCGAGGCAGCGGCAGGAGTCGCTGTGGTGGGGGTCGCTGTGGGAGCTGTGGTGGGTGTGGAGGGTGTTCCGGATTGAGCGTGGAGGGTGGTGGACCCGCCCCCGGGTTTCGGGCTCCGGCAACCGCTAGCGGAGCTCGGCCGGGGGCGGGTTCCCGTCTCGTCCGTCACCGTCGTTGAGGGCGAAGCCGGACACCGCCGAGTCGGTTCGCCGTGGAGGTCGGTGGGGACGAGCCGTCAATGGTGGTGATGGCCCTCGAACTGGACGTACGTGCAGCCCGGCGCTTCAGCCGGGAGGGTGTGGCCCGCGCTCGGGGGAGGCGGGGTCGAGGTGCAGGTGAGTTGGTGCAGGCCCAGCAGCTCCAAGCCGATGGTGCCGCTGAGGGCGAAGCCGTTGCCGAAGCCGAAGTCCGGGTTGTCGCTGATCTGCCCGGCCTTCATGGCCTCCTGCCACGACCGCTGGAAGTCCGCCAGCTTCTCGCGCTGGAACACCACCAACCCCAGCCGCTCGTACGGACCGGCCTTGCACGTCGCCCATCGATCGACATAAGGCGCGTACAGCGTCGCCCGCAGCGGACCGACGAACTCGGCGAACTCCTCGATCGTGCGGTCGGTCGGGTCGTCGCACTCGCCGGTCTTCTCCTCCACCCACGCCGCGACCTCCGCCGGGCTGCCCAGCGGCGGGCCGAGGGCGCCCGAGCCCAGGCCGGTGGAGTCGGAGGCGCTGCACGCCACCGACCCCACCAGCAGCGCGACCAAGGCCACGCACCGGGCGAACATCACGCGCACCGCGCGCCGTTCAGGGTGAACCCCGTGGGCGCTGTGGTCGGGCCGGTGCCGTTGAACCCGAAGCTCGTCGACGCGCCCGCCGCGATGTTCCGGTTCCAGTCCGCGCCCTTGGCCGTGGCCTTGCCGCCGGACACGGTCACGGTGCCCGACCACGCCTGGCCGTAGGTCTGCCCGGCGGGCACGTCCCACACCAGTTCCCAGTTGCTCACCGCGGCCGTGCCGGTGTTCTTGATCGTCACGTTCCCGGTGAACCCGCCGGTCCACACGCTGGGCGTCCCCCAGGTCACCGTGCACGCCCCGGGTTCGCCGCTGCCGGGCTGGGTGGTCACGCTGACCGCCGCCGACGGCGGTGACGTGTTGCCCACGGCGTCACGTGCCACCACGTAGAACTGGTAGGCCGTCGCCGGCGACAGGCCGGTGATCGTCGCGGTGGTCCCGCTGCCCGAGGCGACCTGGACGTCCGTCGCGCCGGCCTCGCGGAAGACCTGGTAGCTGGAGACGCCGACGTTGTCCGAGGACGCGGTCCAGGACAGGCTCACCGAGTTGGACCCGGCGGTCGCGGTGGGGGCGCCGGGCGCGGTGGGCGCCTGGGTGTCACCGCCGCTGCCGCCCTCGAAGATCACGTCCGAGCAGCTGTAGAACGCCTCGGGGCTGTCGTTGCGCTGCCAGATCGAGTAGATGATGTGCCGACCCGACTTGTTCGGCAGCGTCGCCTGCCACGCGTACTCGCCGCCCGACGCGACCGGGTTGGTGATCGAGTTGAACGGCGCCGGCTCCAGGTCCGACCACTTCAGCGGCTTGGTGACGTCGAACCCGTCGCGGGTCACGTACTGGTCCCACGTGCCGGGGTGCGGCGCCCACGCGTTGTAGTGCAGGGTGATCGTCGACCCCGCGCGCAGCGTGGTGGTGGGCCAGTCGTCGCGGGCCAGGTTGTAGGCGTCGTACTTGGTGGTCGGGCCGCACAGGTCGCCGTCGGCGATGATCTCGCGGTGCTTGCCCGCGGCCTGCGAGATCAGGTTGCCGTACCAGTCCCACAGCGGCTGCTTGCCACCGATCGCCACGGCCTCCTTGCACGCCGGGTTGGTGGGCAGGAGGTCGCCGCCGCCGCTGCCCCTGCGGCCGTCCTCGTAACAGGCGTAGGTGCGGCTGGCCGGGTAGGTCATCGAGCCGTGTGCCACCGCGACACCGGTCTGCACGAGCACGGTGGTCACGCCGGCGACACCGAGGGCGGCCAGGGCCAGCGCCCCGAAGCGCTTGAGTCGCAAAGGATGTCTCCTTCAGATCGACGGTGATCTGGCAGGGGTGAGCGCGGGACCACAGGGGATCTGGGAGCGCTCCCAGAAACACGATGACACCCCGGTGACCCCGCGTCAACGACTCGTTTCATTTGGTGGTCGTCGGGTATGGCTCGACCATGCGCATCGCCGTGGTCGGGCAGCTGGCCCGCGACCTGGTCCTCGTCGTGCCCGAAGTGCCCGGTGCGGGCGCCACCGCCGACGTCCTGGAACGCCGCGAGGTGCTCGGCGGCAAGGGCGCCAACATCGCCGTCAACGCGGTCCAACTGGGCGCGTCGGCGGCACTGGTGGGCGTCGCCGGGGACGACGAGGTCGGCGACCGCCTGGTGGAACGGTTGCAGGCGGACGGAGTCGACACGTCGTCGGTCGCACGGCGCGGGAAGTCGGCGTTGATCGTGGACGTCGTGTGCGACGGGAAGTGGCGCTACCTCCAGGACATCCCGGACACCTCGCTGGTCGCCCCGACCGACCTCGGCCCGGTCGTGGCCGAGGCGGACGCGGTGGTGGTGCAACTCCAGCAGCCGCACGACACCGCGCTGGCCGCCGCGCGCAAGGCCAACGGGCTCGTCGTGCTCGACGGCGTGGCCACGCCCGACCTGCTCCCGCTGGCCGACGTGCTGCGGGCCGACCACCACGAGGCCGAGGAGCTGACCGGCCGCTCGATCACCTCGTCCGGCGCCGCGCTCGCCGCCGGACGGGCGCTGGTCGAGCGCGGGCCGAACCTCGTGGCGCTGGAGGTCCCGGGCGAGGCGAACGTGCTGGTCTGGTCGTCGGGCGAGGTGGTCGTGCCGCTGACCGAGGTGGACGTCGTGGACACGACCGGCGGCGGGGACGCGTTCGTCGCCGCGCTGGCCGTGGCGCTGGCCCGGGGTGACCGACCCGAGGAGGCCGGCCGGCTGGCGGTGGCCGCCGCGGGCAAGGCCGTCGACCACGCCGGCGGGCGGACCGACCTCGGCGGACTGCGCGCGCCCCGCGACTGACAGGACTACGGACCAGCGAAGCCGACTCCTCCCGGTAGCGCCTGAACCCGACCCCGTGATGGACGCCGGTGGTCGGGTTCCGTAACCTGTCCGAGACCTCGACGACCTTCACTCGTTCGGGGGATCCGGCGTTCAAGGAGGACCGCGCGACCGTGGCGTCGTACCCCGTTCAGCGCACCGTCCGCGCGGCTCTGGCGGCCACCGCCGTCCTCGCGCTGGCCGGTGGAGTGTCCGTGCCGCACGCCGCCGCCCAGCCGAGCAACGGCGAAGAGGCGGTCAAGAGGTACTTCGAACTCGCCCACGAGGCCGAAGAGCTCAACGAGCAGCACCTGCGCGCCCTGGACGACCTGGCCGCCGCGCAGGGCACCATCGAGCAGGCCAACCGCGACCTCGCCGCCGCCCAGCAGGCCCAGGGCCAGTTGCAGGGCCAGGTCGACCTGCTCACCGAGGCCTCCTTCGAGGGCGCCCGGTTCAACCAGCTCTCGGCCCTGCTGGTCAGCGACTCCCAGCAGGACTTCCTCAACCGGATGACCGCGTTGGGCGTGCTGGCCGGCGAGAACGCCGAGGCGGTGGCCGGTCTCAGCGCCGCCGTCGACAAGGCCAACGAGGCGACCCGCCGCGCCAACGAGGCGGTGGACAACGCCAACAAGGCCATCGCCGACATCGACCAGCGCAAGGCCGCCCTGGACGAGCAGATCGACGAAGTCCGGGCGGTCTACCGGTCGCTGCCCGAGTCCGAACGCGACCGGCTGGCCGGCGAGGGCTACACCGGTCCGGTGAGCACCCCGCCCGGCAAGGCGGGCGACGCGGTGCAGTGGGCGCTCACCCAGCGCGGCAAGGACTACGTGTTCGGTTCCAACGGCCCCAACACGTGGGACTGCTCCAGCCTCATGCAGGCCGCGTACCGGTCGGTGGGCATCGCGATCCCGCGCACCACCTACGGGCAGGCCACGATCGGGCGAGCGGTGTCCCTCAACGAGGTGAAAGCCGGCGACCTGATCATCTACTACGCGGGCCAGACCCACGTGTCGATGGCCATCGACGGCATCCGCGCCGTGCACGCCTCCACCGAGGGCGTGCCGGTCAAGATCCAGGACATCGAGTCGATCGGCCCGATCAGCACCATCCGGCGAGTGGTCGGCTGAAACGCGGGTACTCCGTGCTCGACCCGTGACCGTCGAGTCGAGGAGGGACCCGTGCCGGACGTCGTCGACCTCATCATGCAGGACCACCGCGAGGTGGAGCGCCTGTTCGACGAGCTGAAGAACAACCCCGAGAAACGACCACTGCTCACGCCCGTGCTGTCCGCGGTGCTGACCGCCCACAGCCGGGCCGAGGAGGACTCGGTGTACCCGGTGGCGCGGGACGAGGCCGGCGAGCGGGAGGAGATCCAGCACAGCCAGGAGGAGCACGTCGAGGCCGAGACGCTGCTGGCGAAGCTCATCGCCGCCGACCCGACCTCGCCCGAGTACGACCGGGTGCTGGAGAAGCTGGTCGAGGGCGTCACCCACCACGTGGAGGAAGAGGAGTCCACGGTCCTGCCCGGCATGCGGCGGCAACTGGAGGACACCCGGCGGGAGGAGCTCGGCGCGGCCTTCGCCGCCAGCCGCGCCCGGCACCTGGGCGAGCTGCCCGGTCAGGCCACCAAGGAGGAGCTGGTGGCCCAGGCGCTGAACAAGGGCGTCACCGGCGCGTCCTCGATGAGCAAGGACCAGCTCGAAAAGGCACTCCACTCCTCCTGATGACGTGCGTCACCCGGGTGTGCGGGCCTAGTCTGGTGGCGTGGACGCCCCGAACCGGTCGGGGGAGGTTCGCGCACCCGAGGTGAGCATGGAGGACAGCCCCGTCGAGCTGTCGGTGGTGGAGTCGACCCCGGACACCGTGGTCCTGCGGATCGCGGGTGAGCTTGACATGGCCACCGTCCCGGAGGCCACCGCGTTCGCCCACGCCCAGCTGGGCCGGACGCGGTACGAGCTCGTGCTCGACCTCAGCGGCGTGACCTTCTTCGCCTCCGACGGCATCACCCTGCTGCTGACCATGCGCTCGGCGTGCCAGGCGGTCGGGAAGTCGCTGCGGGTGGTGGCCACGACCCAGGCGGTCCTGCACCCGCTGGAGGTGGCGGGGCTGCGGGAGCACTTCGCGATCACCGACCACACCGAAGAGGTCAGCTGACCTGGCCGTTCTGCTCCATGACCAGGATGGCCCCGTTGGGCCGGCCGTCGTTGGAGCGCAGCGAGCTGCACACCACGCGCACGACGATCTCGCGGCCCTTCCGGTTCACCGCGTCCACCTTGACCTCCGTCAGGAACGAGGCGTCCGCCAGGGCCTGGCGCACGACCGGCCGCAGCACGGCCACCGGTAGGCCGATGTCGAGGTTGAGCAGGTGCTCGCCCTCCGCCTCGTCGCGGCGCAGGCCCCACAGCTCCTCCGCGCCCCGGTTCCAGGCGATGACCCGCATCCCGACGTCCAGCACGGCCACGCCCGCCCGCAGCGAGGTCAGGATGGACTCCAGGAACTCGTTGACCTGGTCCAGCTCCTGGGTGCGCTCGCGCAGGGTGTCGTTGATGTCCTGGAGTTCGTCGTTGGTCGACTGGAGTTCCTCGTTCATGGTCTCCAGTTCCTCGTTGGTGGACTGGAGTTCCTCGTTGGTGGTCTCCAACTCCTCCACAGTGGACTGGAGTTCCTCGTTCGTGGTCTCCAACTCCTCGTTGGTGGACTGGAGTTCCTCGTAGGCGGACTCGAGTTGGCGGTTGGCGTACTCCAAGTCCTCCAGCAGCCGCCGCGTCGCGGTGACGTCGTGGAAGACGATGGATACGCCCAGGATGGTGTTGTCCGCCGCGATCAGCGGGTTGAGGTGCACCTCGAACCACAGGGACTCCCCCGGCGGTCGGGACCACTCGACCTCCTTGACGCGCACGGCGCGGCGCTCGGTGCGGCACTGCTCCAGGTAGCCGCGCAGCTCGACCGGGCGGTAGGACAGGTCCAGGTCACGCAGGGGACGCCCGACGTCCTTGGCGCCCAGGCCGAACATCGTCTCGGCCTGCTGGTTCGCCAGGGCCAGGACGTCGTCGCCGGTGACCACGACCTGGGCGACCGGCCCCGCCGAGAAGGCGTGTTCCCGCAGCTGGTCCAGGCCGCCCACGTCGAAGCGCCGGTCCTGCACCAGGGCCTGCGTCACGAAGTGCGCCGGTCCGGCGCCGCCGTTGGCCACCTTGCGGAAGACGCGCCGCTTCAGGTCCACCGGGTCGAAGATCCGGGTGTGCGACAGCAGCATCTCCGCCTTGCCCAGGAACAGCACGCCGCGCGGCACCAGGGCGAAGTGGAACCGGCCGAGGATCTTGGCCTGGGTCTCCTGGGTGAAGTACATGAGGGTGTTGCGGCACACCAGCAGGTCGATGCGCGAGATCGGGGCGTCCTGGACCAGGTCGTTGCGGCCGAAGATGACCGACCGGCGCAGGTCCTTGCGGAAGGCGTAGCGGCCGTTGTGGTGGTCGAAGTACTTCGCGACCAGCTCGGCGGGCACGCCCTGGAGTTCGCGCTCGCTGTAGAGGGCGTGCCGGGCGTGGCTGAGGGCCTCGTCGTCGACGTCGGTCGCGTAGATCTTGACCCGCTGCCGGAACCGTTCCGGCCCCATCGCCTCGGCCAGCACGATCGCGAGGCTGTAGGCCTCCTCGCCCGACGCGCAGCCCGCGCTCCACACCCGGACCGGGTCGTCGGGGCCGCGCTCGGCCAGCAGCGTCGGCACCACCTCCTCGCGCAGGTGCTGCCAGGCCTCGTCGTCCCGGAAGAACCCGGTGACGTTGATCAGGATCGTGTTGAACAGGGCGTTGAACTCGTCGGCGTTGACCTGGAGGTGGTCGATGTAGTCGATGTAGTCGTCGATGCCGACCTGCGCCATCCGGTGCCGGACGCGGCGCATCAGGCTGGTGCGCTTGTACCCGGTGAAGTCGAACCCGCGTGACTCCTTCAGGTAGCGCAGCACCTCTTCGAAGTCGGCATCGGAGGTCTGCCCGTCACTCACAGCGCAGAACGCTACCCGCCGTGGCGGGCGGCATCCGATCAAGGCGCTCCGCCACTTGCCGGAGTCGTGCCGGGACCGTCGCGGGCCGCGGTCGTCACGCGCCGGAGTCGAGCACCGCCCACACGACCTTGCCGCCGCCCGGCCACGGCGTGTGCCCCCACGACCGGCTGACCTCCTCGACCAGGGCGATGCCCCGGCCACCGGGCCGCGTGTCCGGCTCGCGCCGTCGCGGCGGTGCCGGCTCGTCGTCGCGCACGGCGATGGCCAGCGTCCGGTCCCGCAGCTCCAGCCGCAGGTGGGGTGCGCTGCGGGCGTGGTCGACGGCGTTCTCCACCAGTTCGGTGACCACGAGCAGCGCGTCGTCGAGCACGCCGCGCAGGTGCCACCGCGCGCACGTGTCGCGGACGAACCGGCGGGCCATGAGCGCGCTCACCGGCGAGGCGGGCAGCCAGGTCTCGTCGCGCCGCCGGTCGGGCGCGCCGTGCGCGTGCGCGAGCGCCTCCCCCACGCTGGGGTAGTGGCGGACGAACCGCCCCGCGCCGCCCCCGGCGAGCAGCCGCCGGTGCTCCGCGCCCACGCCGACCAGCACGAGGGGGACACCGGGCCACTCCGACACCCGCATCCAGACGGTGCTGAACACCGACATCACGGCCGGTGTGGCGACCTCGAAGTCGTCGTCGAGCACCACCACGACCGCCGCGGGCTCGACGATCGCGCACTTGAGCAGGCCGTCACGGAACTGCGCGTAGGTGCTCAGGTCGAGCCGGCCGGTGGGGTGGACGACCGCCGCGCCGGCCTTGGTGTCGACGTCGAGGCTCAAGGTCATGTGTCGGGCTCCACGCGCGTGTGTCGGACCATCGAGCCGGACAGCAGGTGGGACCGCAGCACCTCGGCCGCCGACGACGCCTCCGCTTCGGCGGCCCGGTACCGCTCGACCAGCGTCCCGCTGTCGCGGGCCCCCGCCGACCTGCCCATCCGCTGCGCCAGGGTGGCCTTCTCCTCCAGCGTCCGCAGCGCGGTCCAGAGGGCTTTCTCCAGGGCGGTGTCCTGGGCGTCCAGGAGGGCCTCGGCGGTCCAGCCGTGGCCGACGTGGCAGCGGAACCGGGCGTGCTCCGCGTCCAGCGCGACCAGTGTGCCGTGGCAGTCCGGGCAGCTGAAGTTCGACGGTGTGCCCATCCGACTCACCTCACCGGGTGGCGCGCCCGAGTGGTCGGCGGCCAGTGCGGACTCCTTGCGCAGCAGGTCGGGGGGCTTGCCGGCATCCCCGACCGGACTGCCCACCACCTCCCGCAGGACGACACCCATCTTGGCCGCCGACACCACGTGGTCGACCTCGACGGTGCGCAGGACCGCGTTGGGCATGCCCGGGTGGAGAGCCTCCTCCGGGTCCTGCACCACCGCCAGCCCGCCCCGGGAGGTGATCGCGACCATGCCCGCCGCACCGTCGTCCAACGTGCCGGACAGGACGACGCCGATGACAGCGGGACCGCGGGCGACGGCGGCCGACCGGAACAACGCGTCGACCGACGGCCGGTGGCCGTTCTCGGTGGGACCGTGGGACAGGTGGAGGTCGCCGTCGGTCACGATCAGGTGGTGGTTGGGCGGTGCGACGTGCAGGCGTCCCTTGCGCAGCGGCATGCCGTGCCGGGCGCTCACGGCCGGCAACGGCCCGCTGCGGTGCAGGATCGCCGCCAACGCGCTCGACCCCCGAGCGGGCATGTGCAGGACCACCGCCACGGCGGCGGGCAGGTCGTCGGGAAGTCCCCCGGCGAACGCCCGCAACGCTTCGACACCTCCGGCCGACGCCCCGACGACGATCAGGTCCCTCGATGGCATGGGGTCACCTCTGGTCGGCGGATACCCCGGCGGTTTGGAGGGTAGTCGTTACGATTCGGACCTCGGGGGTCCGACACGGGACGGCGGTGGGGCGGTGCTGTGGAGTGCCGGCGCGGTGGCGCGCATGCTCGGCATCTCCCCCACGACCCTGCGCACCTGGGACCGCCGGTACGGGCTGGGCCCCAGCAGCCGTGAAGAGGGCAAACACCGCCGGTACAGCGAGGACGACGTGTCCCGCCTGCGCCGGATGCTCGCCTTGACCGGACGCGGGGTGGTGCCCGCTGCCGCTGCGGCGATCGCACTGGGCCGGACGCTGGACGTCGAGCCCCACGCCGAGCCGCGTGTCGAGCTTGACGTCGAGCCGCATGTCGAGCCGCATGTCGAGCCGGAGGTGGAGCCGCACGCCGAGCCGGATGACACGTCGCCGGCCGGGCGCGAGGTATCGGGCGGGCGGCGCACTCGGCTGGGCAGCGGGCCGGCGGAGTCGGCTCAGCGGGCACGAGCGGGCGGCGAGGAGGCGGGGCCGGACGACGGTGCCGGTGTGCGGGGGTGGTTGCCGGAGGCGCGGGGGTTCGCGCGGGCGGCGTACCGGCTCGACCTGCCCCTCATGACCGATCTCGCGGGTGGCTTGGTGGCACGGCACGGCGTCGTGCGGGCCTGGGAGCGGGTGTTGGTGCCGTTCCTGGTCGCGCTGGGCGAGAAGGTGGCCGCGCAGGGCTCCGGGGTCGAAGTCGAGCACCTCGCGACCACGGCCGTCCTGGAGGCGGTGCGGGGCCAGGTGCTGCCGGTGTCGGGGCGGCTGCCGGCCCTGCTCGCGTGCGCCCCCGACGAGCAGCACAGCCTCCCCCTGAACGTCCTCGGCGCGGCCCTGGCGGAACGCGGCTGCTCGACCCGGCACCTGGGTGCCCGCGTGCCCGCCGCGGCACTACTCGATGCGGTGAAGTTGCTGGAGCCGCGCGTGGTCGTGCTGTGGGCGCACGCGCCGGGGTACGCGGGCCTCGCACCCGTCAACGACCTGCTGGAACGCGGCCGTGAGGTGCTGCTCGGCGGCCCGGGGTGGGCCGTGGTGCCGCCGGGGGCGCGGCGGGTCGGGTCGCTGAGCGAGGCCGTGGACACCGTTCTCGACTTGAACCGATTTTGAATCGAATTTAGGCTCGACACGTCACCTCGACCCGGAGGACGTGAGCCCCATGCCCGAGCTGTCCCGCCTCCCCCAGCCGGTCGCCGAATCGTGGGACTGGCAACTGCAAGGCCTCTGCCGAGGCATGGACAGCGCGCTGTTCTTCCACACCCCCAACGAACGCGGTGCCGCACGGCAGCAGCGGGAGGCGCAGGCGAAGGCGGTGTGCGCCCGGTGCCCGGTGGTGGCGGAATGCCGAGCCCACGCACTGGCCGTCGAGGAGACCTACGGCATCTGGGGCGGCCTGGGCGAGAGCGAACTACGCCGCCTGATCGCCCGCAACCACCGCTGACCCACCCACACGCCCACGCACGCCCCCGCACCCGGCCTCGGCGCACCCGGCCTCGGCGCACCCGGCCTCGGGCATCAGGCCTTGGGGAAGGTCACCTCGCCTGGGCAGTGGCGGTCTTCGGTCGCCACTGGGTGTAGCCCGCTTCCTCGGCCTCGGCGATCGAGCGGAACGTGACATCGCCCTTCATCCGCTTGAAGTACGGCGAGTCCGGCGTGTGGAAGATCATCGACTTCGAACTGCCCTTCACCACGACCACCGCCGACTCGACCGACTCCGGCACGATCTCGGGTGCGGCAGCCGGGACCAAGTCCGCCTCGGGAGCGACCTCCAGTGCGGACTCCGGCTCCGGCTTCACGTCCCGCTCCGGCCTCACGTCCCGCTCCGGCTCGGCCTCTTGCTTCGGCTCGGGCTGGCGCGGGATGACCACCGTTGCCGCAGGACGGGCCGTTGCCGCGGGGAGGGCCGGCCGCTGGGTCGGGCGGGTCAGGGTCAGTTCGGCACGGAGGCTGCGGATCGTGGCGCGCAGCGGCAGCCACGTCAGCACCGCACCCGCCAGGAACGCGAACCCGCACAGGACGAACATCTGGGCGAACAACCAGAACACCGCTGCTCCTAGCTAATCAGGACGTCGACCTGGCGCGCAGCCGGGTCCGTGTTCTCCGGCGCGACGTCGAGCACGACCGCCGTCCGGATGCGCTCCGGCCGCACCCCCTGCGCGACGAACAACGCCCGCACCGCCTCCGCCCGCTGCCGCGCGAGCCCGTGAGGGTCGGGGTGCCCGGTGGATGCGTGGCCGTTGAGCGTGATGGTCGCCTTAGGGGCCACCAGCAGCAGCCGTCCGACGCGGTCCACGAGGACCGGGCCGTGCCCCTGCCATTCCGTGCTGGAAGGCGCGAAGCGGAAACCGCCATTGCCCTCGACCATCGCCGTGACCGACCGCTGGAGCGCGGCAAGGTCGATGTCCGAGCCTCCCAGCGAGCCGCCGACCTGCGCACCAACGTCGACCCGCGGCTCTTGGACACCCAAGCCTGTGAGCGCCTCGCGCAGGGTCGCGGCACGTCGCTCGTCGGGCACAGTGGCGCGAGCAGTCACCGTGCCTGCCGTGGCGACGGCCGTGAGGTCGTGCGCGGACGCGGCGACAGCGGCGGCAACCACACCGGCGGCGGTGGAGGACGTCAGCGGCGACCGGTTGCCGTGCTCCGCCAAGAGGTCCGTCACGCGATGGGAGGTGATCCCACCCCGGACGGCGTCCAACAGCACACGGTGCTCCGACTCGTCGGCGACATCGCCCACGAGCAGCACCTCATCGGTCCGCACGACCATCGCGACACGTCCGGCGGCTTCCCGCTCGGCGATCCGCGCCCGGGCGAAAACCCCCGATGCCGCGAGCAGAGCGGGCACCAGCACCGCACTGACGAGCCACGCCCGCCACGCCGGGGATCTCAGCACCGGGCGTTAGTACCGGAAGTGCCCGTGCCGATGCCACCAGCGCACGACGTACGCGCAGGACAGCGCCCAGCATTTCACCTGTCCAGGTGACGATCATTCGCCGCCAGAAGGAATCCGACGCCGGACGACCCCGAGCGCGCAAGACAACCCAAGGCAGCTCGACAAAGCCCGAGGCAGCGCGCGACAGCCTGCGATAGCCCGAGACCGCCGAGGCCCCTCCTCAGCCCGCCGCCAAAGATCGCCCCCCACGCGACCGTCCGGATGGGACGGGGTAGGGTTCCCCCATCGCACCGAGCGGTGACACCGGCGAGCGGCACCGCAGGACGCGGAAGTCTTGCGGGCACGGCGAATCCACGGCCCGACCGGTGACATCCAGACCGGCGAGTCGTCCGAAAGACCGCACACCTCAAGGCATGCGCCATCCCGCTCACGCCCTCAAGCTCCAGCGTGATCGTCACCTTCAAGCGGCGTAAGGCAACACCCCCGTTCGACATCCGCACCGGCTGCACACCGGGTGCGCGGGCGCCTGCACCACCACCTCGGCCAGCAGCCGACGCGAGTCCTCGAACGTCGGTGGCCGCCGGCCGGGCACTAACAACGAGTCCAGCACCTCCTGCCACCGCCTGGCCCGCGCCCGCGACCGCTCCACCGGGTCATGCAGCCGGGCCCGCGACCGCACCTCCTCCCGGGCCTGCTCCCCCGACTCGCCCAACGGCCGCCGGGGCCGGGGCGCGGTGAGCCGGGCGTTGCGGCGGTTGACCCGCCACCACTGCCCGAGCGTCATGCCCGGGACCGGGGGGCGCGCCCGTCGCGCGCCCCCCTGCCACCACGACCAGAGCCGCACGCGGAGGAAGTCGTGCGCGGCCTGGTCGCGGCTCCTGGGTCTGCCCTGCCTGGTCCCGTCGGGACGGGAGTCCACGGCCGCCAGCAGGGCGTCGACGCTCCACCCCTCGGCGAACCACGGCTCCACGACCTCGCGCAGCAGCGCGCGGTCCGCGTCACCCCAGCTCGCCCGCAGGCACAGCGCCTCGACGGCCGTGTCGATCTCGTCGTCGGTCTCGGGGATGACACGGCCGGGCCACTGCCGGGGATCGAGTTGTACGCGCATCCCTAGCTCCCTTCCGAACGCGTACCGAACAACTGTTCGAGATGGTGCCAGAGGGGTACGACAATTTCGGGTGGCCAGGGTGCGGAGTTCCTGACCGGAAGGTGAAAGGTGCAGGTCAGGACGCCGAAGACCGCGGCGGCACGAGGCCGTCGCGGTCTGGTTCCGGCAAGGTCGAGGCCGGTCCGGCACGGGATCGGGGCCGGTCGCGGCGAGCGGTCAGGGCTGGTGGCACCGGGTCAGGGCTGGTCGACGTCCGCTTCGATGCTGCTCAGCGTCGACTCGACGTCGTCGAAGCCGGGGTCCTGCACGGCGTCGTCGCGGCACGCCACCAGCGAGGCGAGGAGCGCCGCGAGGACCAGTGCCGCCCTCACTTCACACCGCAGTGCTCGGCCTGGAACTTGTCCACCCGCTCCTGCACCTTGCCGAGGTGGGCCACCTGGTCACCGCGGCGCTCGGCGCGCTTGTCCAGGCGTTCGGCGCGGGCGGTGTCGCCGGCGTCGCGCGCCTTCTGGGCCTGCGCCTTGAGCCAGGCGGTGGAGCCGATGACGTCGGCGCCGCCGTTGATGCGGGTGGTCAGGCGGGTCACCCGGTCCTCGATGCGGGGCAGCCGCTGCTCGCAGATCTTCTTGACCTGCTCGGGGCTGAGCGTGACGGGCGCGTAGGTCTTGTCCTGCGCGGACGCGACACCGGTCGTGGCCAGGCCGACCCCGGCGACCGCGGCGGCGACGGCGATGCGACGGATCCATGTGTTCATGCGTCCACGATGGCGGGACGCGGTGAGCGCTCCGTGCGGCGAGTGTTCGGGTTGTGCAAAGACCGGGGTTTGAGGAGTGCTCGCACCGGCAACCCTCCGCGCCATGACCGACACCCTGTGGGACGAGTTCCATCGCGTGGTCAACATGACCTCGCACGAACTGGAGGACTGGCTGCGCACCCGCTCGGCGGACGAGAACACCGAAGCCCTGCCCGGCCAGGCGGGCACCCCGACCGGTCAGGACGTGCTGAGGGTGCTGCGCAAGCGGCGCACCGACCTGACCACGGAAGACGTGCGCGTGATGCGCAAGGTCGTGGAACGGGTCCACGAGCAGCGCCGCGAGGACCTGGAGCCGACCGCGGGCGAGGCCCACTGGCGGCACCGCCTGATGTCCATCGGCCACGACCCGCTCAAGCCGGCCTGACGGCCATCGGTCACAGCCCTGGGGGCCACCGGCACAACCCGCCTAAGGGCACGTGGCCACGACCCGCCTGACGGCGAGTGGTCACGACCCGCCTGACGGCATCGGCGACAAGTCCTGCCCGGGTCGGCTCGGGCAGGGCACCTCACCGCATGGCTGTTGTAGGTCGCGTGCGCTCCCCCGGCGGCCTCCGGCCCCCGGTTCCATGATCGCACGCGGTACCGACAAGTTTCCGCGTCCGCCGAAGGGAAGCGTCAGCGCAGGACTGGGCCGGCGTCCACGCGGTCGGCGTCGGCCAGGCGGACGCCCGAGGCCGGGACCAGGCCGAACTGCACGACCTGGCGGCGGGTCAGGAGTTCGGTCAGCCAGTCCGCCGCCACGCGGATCCGGTTGCCCGGCATCGC
The DNA here is from genome assembly GCF_037401995.1 of Saccharothrix sp. CCNWYY140. Lineage (NCBI taxonomy): Bacteria > Bacillati > Actinomycetota > Actinomycetes > Pseudonocardiales > Pseudonocardiaceae > Saccharothrix > Saccharothrix sp. CCNWYY140. Next base: position 39,290 of record NZ_JBBEGC010000002.1, on the reverse strand, counting down.
CAGCAGGTGGTAGCCGCGGGCCACGAGCTTCGCGGGCCAGCCGGTCAGCGGGATGTGCAGCGGGTTGGCCACCGCCTGGCCGCCGGACAGGTCGACCACGAAGCCCAAGTCGCGGTGCCGGTACACGGCCGGGGTGCCGTGGCCCAGGGACGCGGCCACGTTGCGACCCGCGAGCTTGCCCTGGCGTTGCGCGTGCTGAGCCGTCATGGGGGTCGGCTTTCCACCGTTGTGCACGTCCGGCACCGCCGCCACGTCGCCGGCGGCGAACACGTGCGGGTGGCCAGGCACGGTCAAGTCCTCGCCAACGACCAAGCGACCCTTCTCCGTCGGCAGCGCGACGGACTCCACCAGCGGGTCGGGCCGGACGCCCACGCACCACACCACGGTCTTCGACGGGATCTCGCTGCCATCGGTCAGCTTGGCGCACGACGGCGTCACCTCGGCCACACTGGTCTTCAACCGCACATCCACCCCGCGCGAGCGCAGCACGTCCAGCGCCGGACCGGACAAGCGCTCGTCCAAGCCCGGCAGCACGCGCGGAGCCATGTCGACCAGGATCCACCGCACCCGCGGCGCGCCCGGCCTGCCCCGCAGCGCCGCGTTGGTCAGTTGCTGCCCCTGCGCCACCAGCTCGGTGCCGGTGTACCCGGCGCCGACCACGACGACCGTCGCACGGGCGGCGCGTTCGGCTTGGTCGGTGGCCTGTTCGGCCAGCTCGACCTGGCGCAGCACGTGGTCGCGCAGGAACACGGCCTCGGCGACCGACTTGAAGCCGTAAGCGTGCTCGGCGACGCCCGGGATGGACAGCAGCCGGGTCACGCTGCCCGAGGTCAGCACGATCCGGTCCCACTCCAGGACCTGCTCACGCCCCTCGACATCCACCGCCCTGCAAGTACGCGCCGTGAGATCCACGCTGGTCGCGTGCGCCTGTACCAACCGCGTCCGAGGCAGCTTGGGCCGCAGCGGCACGGCCACCCGGCGCGGGTCCAGCGACCCGCCCGCGACCTCCGGCAGCAGCGGGACGTACAGCATGTAGTCGGTCGGGTTGACCGCCACCAGCTCCGCGGCGTCCGGCGGCAACGACCGCTCCAACGCGCGCAGGCAGTGGTAGCCCGCGAACCCCGTCCCGACGACCAGCACCCGTGGCTTGGCCATGATCCGACCACCTCCCTCGGGTCACCGGGTACCCCGCGCCCGGAAGGGGTAGACACGAGGGCATGAGCATCGGGCTGCCCGACGGGATCACCGCCTGCCTCTTCGACCTGGACGGGGTGCTGACCAGCACCGCCGTGCTGCACCGCCGCGCGTGGCGGCGCACCTTCGACGACTTCCTGCGCCCGCGCGGCGAACCGCCGTTCGCCGAAGCGGACTACATCAAGTACGTGGACGGCCGTCCCCGCTACGACGGGGTGCGCACGTTCCTGGCGTCCCGGGGGATCACGCTGCCCGAGGGGTCGCCGGACGACCCGCCGGACCGCGACACCGTGCACGGCGTGGGCAACCGCAAGAACGAGCTGATCGACGCGATCATCCGGCAGGAGGGCGTGACCCCGTACCCGGGCACGGTCCGCTACCTCGACGCCATCGCGGGCGAGCAGCGGATCGGTGTCGTGACCTCCTCGGCCAACGCCGCGCGCGTGCTGGACGCCGCCGACCTGACCAAGTACGTCGAAGCGCTGGTGGACGGCGTGGTGATCAGCCGCGACGGCCTGCGCGGCAAGCCCGCGCCGGACTCCTTCCTGGTCGGCGCGCGGATGCTCGGGGTCGAACCCGCGCACGCGGCGGTGTTCGAGGACGCGCTCGCCGGGGTCGAGGCGGGCCGTGCGGGCGGTTTCGGGCACGTGGTGGGCGTGGACCGGGCGGGGCAGCGCGCGGCGCTGCTGGAGAGCGGGGCGGACGTGGTGGTCGAGGACTTGGCGGAGCTGCTGTGACCGGATACGACATCCAGCCGTGGGCACTGCGCTGGCACGGTCTCTCGGTGCCGGACCTGCGGCGAACCGAGTCGACGTTCGCGCTGTCCAACGGGCACATCGGCATGCGCGGCACGCTGGACGAGGGCGAGCCGCGCGGCCTGCCCGGGACGTACCTGAACGGCTTCTACGAGGAGCACGCCCTGCCCTACGGCGAAGGCGGGTACGGCTACCCCGAGGCCGGGCAGACGGTCGTCAACGTCACCGACGGCAAGGTGATCCGGCTGCTGGTCGAGGACGAGCCGCTGGACATGCGCTACGGGCGGGCGGTGGACCACGAGCGGGTCCTGGACTTCCGGACCGGCACGCTGCGGCGGCGCACCGAGTGGGAGTCGCCCACCGGCCGGCGGATCACCGTGCGCAGCGAGCGGCTGGTGTCGTTCACCCAGCGCGCGGTCGCGGCGATCCACTACGTCGTCGAACCGCACGACGACCTCCAGCTGGTCGTGCAGTCCGACCTGCTGGCCAACGAGCCCATCGAGCACGCGGGCGGCGACCCGCGCGTGGCCGCCGCGCTGGACGCGCCCCTGGTGTCGGACTTCGCGTGGGCCGAGGGGACGCGGGCCGTGCTGGCCCACCACACCCGGCACTCGGGCCTGCGCATGGCGGCGGGCATGGACCACGAGCTGGAGGTCAGCGACGGCCACCGCACCGACATCCACGCCGAACCCGACCTGGCGCGCTTCACCGCCGCCGTGGACGTCCCGGCGGGCGGCGCGCTGCGGCTGACCAAGTACCTGGGCTACGGGTGGTCGGCGCAGCGGTCGGTGCCGGCGCTGCGGGCCCAGGTGGACGCGGCGCTGGCGGGCGCCCGCCAGACCGGCTGGGAGGGGCTGCTGCGCGAGCAGCGGACGTTCCTGGACGACTTCTGGGAGGTCGCCGACATCGAGGTGGACGGCGACGACGAGATCCAGCAGGCGCTGCGGTTCGCGTTGTTCCACATCCTCCAGGCCGGGGCGCGTGGTGAGACGCGGGCCATCGCCGGCAAGGGCCTGACCGGTCCCGGCTACGACGGGCACGCGTTCTGGGACACCGAGATGTTCGTGCTGCCCGTGCTGACCTACACCGTGCCCGACGCGGCCCGGGACGCGCTGCGCTGGCGGCACTCCACCCTGGGCAAGGCGCGCGAGCGGGCCGTGGTGCTCGGCCAGCACGGTGCGGCGTTCCCGTGGCGGTCCATCAACGGCGCGGAGTGCTCGGCGTACTGGCCCGCGGGCACGGCCGCGTTCCACGTCTCCGGCGACGTGGCGCACGCGGTGGCCCAGTACACCGCGGCCACCGGCGACGTGGACTTCGACCGCGAGTGCGGCGCCGAACTGCTGGTGGAGACCGCGCGGCTGTGGATGTCGCTGGGCCACCACGACCAGCACGACGGGTTCCGCGTCGACGGCGTGACCGGCCCGGACGAGTACTCGGCCATCGTGGACAACAACGTCTACACCAACCTCATCGCGCAGAAGAACCTGCGCGAGGCGGCGGACGCGGCGGAGCGGCACCCGCGGCAGGCGGGCGACCTGGGCGTGAAGCCGGAGGAGGTGCGGGCGTGGCGGTTGGCGGCGGACAAGATGCTGGTGCCGTTCGACTCGCTGCTGGGTGTGCACGAGCAGGCCCAGGGCTTCACGGCCCACGCGGAGTGGGACTTCGAGGCGATGGAGGAGGACGACTACCCGCTGCTGCTGACCAAGCCGTACTTCGACCTGTACCGCAAGCAGGTGGTGAAGCAGGCGGACCTGGTGCTGGCCATGCACGTGCGCGGTGACGTGTTCAGCGTGGAGCAGAAGGCGGCGAACTTCGCGTACTACGAGGCCAGGACCGTGCGCGACTCGTCGTTGTCGGCGGCGACCCAGTCGGTGCTGGCCGCCGAGGTCGGTGCGCTGGACCTGGCGTGGGACTACCTGGCGGAGGCGGCGTTCACCGACCTTCACGACCTGCACCACAACGTCCACAACGGACTGCACATGGCGTCCTTGGCGGGCGCGTGGATCGCGATGGTGGCGGGGTTCGGCGGGATGCGCGACCACTCCGGGTTGACCTTCGCGCCCCGGCTGCCGCCGAGCCTGGGGCGGATGGCGTTCCGGATGTCCTACCGGGGCACGAGGTTGTGCGTGACGGTGACGCGGGACGAGGCCACGTACCGGATCGTGTCGGGCGGCGCGCTGCGGACCGCGCACCACGGCAAGCCGATCGTGGTCGAGCCGGGCGCGTCGCTGGTCCTGCCGATCCCGGACGCGCCCGTGCCGCCGGAGGTGCGGCAGCCGTTCGGGCGGGAACCGGTGCGGCGGACCCCGAAGCCCTAGCGGGCGAAAGACGTTTCGCCCGTGACCACTCCGGCGACGAACGTTCACGTTCGGGCGTGGGAAAGGCGCCCGGCCAGAGCTCCTCGGGGGGAGGGGAGCCCTGGCCGGGCCGACAGGCGGCCTCGGGGGGCTGTGGCCGCCTACGCCATCATCGTGGGTGCGGGCACCCCCGTTACGCGGTGATCAGCCGCCCACGTGGATACCGGGGCGGCGATCGGGGTCGTCCTCGCTCTTGCGCAGGATCTCCCGCACCACTGGCGCGGTGTCACCCTGCCCGAGGATGAGGTAGCGGAACAGGTGTGCCAGCGGATTTCCTTCCGACCATTCGAAATAGCAATGGGGGCGCACGTCCGTCGTATCGCGCAGCGCCAGCAGGACGGCCGCGATCGCGTTGGGCACGGCCGGGCTCTGCACCCGCAGCACGCGGTAACCGTCCACTTCGACCCCGCGCACCGTCAGCACGTCGCTGAACTCCGACGGGTCGACCACGTCGACCTCGAGGAACAGCACGTCCGCCGGGTCGGGCACCGGGTTCATGCCGCGCTGCCCGGCCTCCTTCGCCGCGTACTCCGCGCGGTCGCCCGCCTGCCGCTTGTTGGCGATGATGTTGAGCGCGTTGTCGTGCGACAGGGAGTCGGTGACGAACCGGCGGGCGTTGTCGTCGAACTCGATGCGGTCGGCGCGCAGCTCGGTGGTGCGGGACACGCGGGACACCAGGGAGATCACGACGATGCCGAGGATGAACGCGGCGGAGATCGCGATGCCGTCCGGCTTCTCCAGGACGTTCTCCACCAACGCGTACAGCAGGACGAGGGTCAGCACGGCGAACCCGACGCCGGCCCCGCGCTGCCGACGCCGCCACGCCGAGATGGTCACGGCGACCGAACCGGACACCATCATGGCCAGGATGCCGGTCGCGTACGCACCGGCCTGCGCGTTGACGTCGGCCTTGAACGCGATGGTGATGCCGATGCTGATGACCGTGTAGACCAGCACCACCGGCCGCACCGCCCGGCCCCACTCCGGCGCCATGCCGTAGGACGGGAGGTAGCGCGGGACGATGTTGATCAGGCCCGCCATCGCGGACGCCCCGGCGAACCACAGGATCAGCACGCTGCTGAGGTCGTAGACGGTGCCGAAGGCCTCGCCGAGGTGCTCGTGCGCGAGGTAGGCCAGGGCACGGCCGTTGGCGGGGCCGCCGGGCTGGAACGCCTCGGCGGGGATCAGGACCGTGGTGATGAAGCTGGTGGCGACCAGGTAGACCGACATGATGAGCGCGGCGGTGGTGAGCAGCTTGCGCGTGTTGCGCACGCGGTTGTCCATGCGTTCTTCGGGCGTCTTCCCGTCCGCCGCCACCAGCGGCATCATGCTCACGCCGGTCTCGAAGCCGGACAGACCGAGCACGAGCAGCGGGAACGCCAGGATCGCGGGTCCGATCACGTCCCCGAAACCGCCGCCGGCGGTCAGGGCGTCCACCCAGCGGTCGATGGCGACCGGCTCGGCGACGAGTTCGACCACGCCCGCGCCGACGATGACGGCGTTGAGGGCTAGAAAGACCGCGACCAGCGGGATGGCCACGCCGACCGCCTCGCTGAACCCGAGCAGGAACACCCCGCCCAGCACCAGCAGCAGGACGACGGTCACCAGCACTTCGTGGCCGTGCAGGAACCCGGGCGCGTGCGGGTTCTCCAGCAGGTGCACGGTCGCGTCGGCCGAGGACAGCGTGATGGTGATGATCCACGAGGTGGCCACGAACCCGAGCAGCACCAGCACGAAGATCTTGCCGCGCCAGAACGGCAGCAGGTCCTCCAGCATCGCCACCGACCCCTGCCCGTGCGGGCTCTCCCGGGCCACCCGCCGGTACATGGGCAGCATCCCGAGCAGGGTCAGCGCCACGATCAACAGCGTCGCCAGCGGGGACAACGCACCGGCCGCCAACGCGGCGATCGCGGGCAGGTAGGACAGCGTGGAGAAGTAGTCCACGCCGGTCAGGCACATGACCTTCCACCACGACTGCGGCTTGGCGTGCGCCTCGTCGCTCTCCGGGCCGACCGGGGCCACGCGGTGGCGCAGCAGCCACCGGCCGAGCGTCGAGCGGGGCGTTTCCGGACGAACCGGACTATCCACGCCGGATGGGATCGCGTAGTCGTTCTCCGTGGTCAAAGCCGCCTCCCCGATGTCAGCGGCGCCAGGATGCACGACCGGATCACCCTCCCGCACACCGGGGAGCGTTACCGCACTTCTGCGGATTTCACCTGAAGATGGGTAACCCACACAGGTGAGAAGAGCGGCGCGAAAGCGGTACGCCGGTCAGTATCCCGGGTTGTGAGCTCAACACCCATCTACGACGAGCTGGCGGCGACCTACCTCGCCGACCTCGACCTCAGCGCCCTGGACCGGCCCGGGCCGGAGCCCGTCGTCGCGCCCGAGCCCGCACCACCGACCGAACCGCCGACCCGGGGACGCGCGAAGGCGTGATCTTGACACCCCACCGCGCCCGGGAGTACTACGGCTGGTGACGTGACCAGGCCGCCGCCGGTCGAGGGGTGGGGGCGGCATGCGCGTGCGGGCGGTGCTCACGGCGGTCCTGCTGGTGGCGGCGTGCGCGACCGCGCCACCCGAGCACGTGACCCTGACCTGGTGGGACCCCCTCGACCACTCCCCCGTCGCCGACCAGGCCGTCGAGGCCCTCCTCGCCCGCCACCGCGCGGCCCACCCGAACGTCGAGATCAAGCGCACGACCGTGCCGCGCGAGCGGCTGGAGCGCGACCTGGAGCGCGGACCCCGGCCCGACATCGCCGCCGTGGACGTCGCCGCCCTCCCCCGCCTCGCCGCCGCCTCCGCCCTGACCGACCTCAGCGAGCGGTTCACGGCCTGGGACCCCGGCTTCGTCGGGCCGGCGCGGGACAGCGTCCGGCACGACGGCCGCCACTACGGCGTGCCGCTGCGCACCGAGACCGCCGCCCTGCTGTTCAACCGGGACCTGTTCGCCGCCGCCGGTGTCGCCGGGCCGCCCGCGACGTGGCAGGACCTGCGGGTCACCGCCCAGTCCCTGACCGGGCCGGGGCGGTGGGGCCTGTGCCTGGCCGCCGCGCCGGGCGACGACCTGACCGGCACGTTCCTGCCGTTGCTGTGGCAGTCGGGCGGTGACCTGCGGGACATCACGGGCACTGCGGTGTCCTTTATGGACTCTCTGATGGCGAGCGCGCACCCGGATTCCTTGCGGTGGGGCAACTCCGACGTCACCACCGCGTTCACCGAAGGTCGCTGCGCGATGATGGTGAACGGGCCGCGCGCCGTGCCCGCGCTCAACCAGGCGGGCCTGGACTGGGGCGCCGCGCCCCTGCCCGCCGGACCGGCCGGCACCGCGTCCCTCGTCGGCGGCGAGGCCTGGGTGGTCGGCGCGGGCAGCCCGCACGCCGACCGGGCGTGGGACGTGCTGCGGTGGCTGGCCGAGGAGCACGACAACGCCACCGAGTTCGGCGCGGCGCTCCAGGCGGTGCCCAACCGGTCGGACACCGCGCGGGACCCCGGCTGGCAGTGGGACCCCAACCTGCCCGCGTTCACCACCCAGCTCACCTCCGCCCGCTCCCCCTACACCCCGCGCCACGCGGAGGTCTCCGCCGAGCTGTCGACCATGCTGCGCGAGGTGCTGCACGACGACCGCCCGCCGGCCGAGGCGGTCGCCGACGCCAAGACCCGCCTCGACCCCCTGCTGCGCTGAGCTCCTTTGTGGCCTGCAAGTTGCAGCAGGCCGTCCGTTCACACCAGCACGGCTGCCGTTCACCGACGACGACCCCCGAAAGTGGGGACATCCGTGCCTGGCACGCGGCAAGGTGACCGGACCCGGGCGTCGCGCCACGGCGGTCGGGGTACCCGGCCGGCATGCGGAAAGAGGCACCGGTGAAGGACAAGGTCGAGAAGGGCGACGTCGAGACGCGCCCCTGGCTGACCCGTGCCCAGCTGCTGGCCCTGGTCGTCGGCTCGCTCCAGATCGTGTTCGCGCTGGTGCCGGTCCTGCCGATGAGCACCGGGAACCAGGCCCTGCACGTGTGCACCGGGCTGGTCGGGCTGGCGCTGGCGTGGAAGCACCAGTACGCGCGCCTGTACGGCCTCGCGCTGCTCCTGGTGTACGGCAAGCTCTACCTCGACGGCGTGGACGCGTCCACCTCCTGGCTTCAGCTGCCGACACTGGAGACGGTCGCCAACGGGCGGTCGGCGCTGGCGGGTCTGGTCATCGCGGTCGTGCCCGCGGTCACCCGGCGGTAATCGCCCGCGGTCATCGTGCCGTCGGGGTGGAAGCGCAGCTTCGGGCTGCTGCTGCGCGCGATCGACTCGAACATCGACCGGTCGGCGGGGGTGGTCGGCCGCCAGTACATGTGGGCGCCGTGGGTGACACCCATGTCGAGGTCGATCATGGTGGCGACGGCCCGGTCGTAGCGCCGCCCCGTCAGGGGGAGGCCGCCGGAGGCGTGGATGTCGAACACGTCGTGGTCGCCGGTCAACGGGCGCAGGACGCCACGCCGGTCGTAGCCGTGCACGACGCCGTCGCGCACGAGGTATTCACCGAGCCGTTCCAGCAGTGCCATCTTCGAACGCAGGAGGTCGAACTCGTCGCAGCGCTGGGTGAAGCGCTTCAGGAGCCGCTCGGTGACGCCGTAGCGGGGTAACCGGGGCCGGAAGAACCCGACCAGACCGCGGTAGCGGTGGCGGGCGCCGAGGCGGACGTCCAGGTCGTCGATGGTCTTCGCCTTCACGGCCTCGGGCTTGGGCAACGCGCCGTCGCGCAGCCACGCCACCGCGTGCGGGTTGGTCGCCCGCACGTCGATGACGAGGTCCTGCTCGGCGGCCACCTGCTGGAACTTGCGGGCGTTCTCGGTCGGCATGCCGAAAACCGGCTCCACCGACGTCATGGGGAAGAGGTGATCAGTGCGCACGGGTATTAAGGTCCGCCCGAAATGCGCGTGCACCAGAGCGCCGGCTTCGGTTAGCTCTAAGCGTGACCCCTGATGCGCTGATCGGACTCCTCGCCGGTCCAGACCGGTTGCGCGTGGTGGCCGCGCTGGTCCTGGGTGCCCGCAACGTTACGGAGATCACCGAAGCGACCCGTTTGGACAACCGCGTCGTGGACCGGGCGCTGCGCAGGCTCCGCACCGCGGGATTGGTGGAAGCCTACGGCGAGGTGCTGGTCCTGCGGGAGGAGGTCTTCGCCCACCTGGCCCGCGTGGAGCGCCCCCGGGAGGATCCGTTCCTGCGGGACGGACGGCTGCTCAAGCTGCCGGCGCAGCGGTCGCGCAGGCGCGAGGTGCTGGAACAGGTCTGCGTGGTGTTCGAACCGGGTCACCGGTACAGCGAACGCGAGGTGACCGACGAGTTGCGCAAATGCTGCGAGGGCGGCGAAGTGGACCACGTCACAGTGCGCCGCTACCTGGTGGACGAGGGCCTGCTGGACCGGGCCGACGGACAGTACTGGCGCTCCGGCGGCCCGGTCGACATCGACTGAGCCAGGCCGCCCCCAACGCGCGCCAACCCACGCCAGCCACGCGCCTCAGTCCCGCGCAATCTGCAAGTACAACCTGCACATGCAGTCTTCACCTACTACCTGCACCTGACTACCTGCACCTGACTACCTGCACCGACAGTCTGCACGTGCAGTCTGCATCGGCAGTGATCAAGTGCAGTCTTCACATGCAGTCTGCCGCCTGTGATCAGCTGAAGTGGTCCGGGTGGGGTCCGATGCGGTCGCCCGTGTCCAGGGTCGCGATCCGGTCCAGGTCGGACTGGTCGAGCTCGAAGTCGAACACCCGGAAGTTCTCCGCGATGCGGCTGGGCGTCACCGACTTGGGGATGACGACGTTGCCGAGCTGGAGGTGCCAGCGCAGCACGACCTGAGCCGGGGTGCGGCCGTGCTTGCCGGCGATGTCCGTGATCACGTCGTCGCGCAGCAGGTCACCGCCCTGGGCCAGCGGGCTCCACGCCTCGGTGGCGATGCCGTGCTCGGCGTGGAAGCGGCGCAGCTCGGCCTGCTGGAGGCGCGGGTGCAGCTCGACCTGGTTGAGCGCCGGCACCGCGCCGGTCGCGTCGATCACGCGTTCGAGGTGACTGGGCTGGAAGTTGGACACGCCGATCGCGCGGACTCGGCCGTCGGCGAGCAGCTTGCCCAGGGCGCGCCAGCTGTCGACGTAGCGGTCGCGCTTCGGGGCGGGCCAGTGGATGAGGTAGAGGTCGAGCTGGTCGAGGCCGAGCTTGGCGAGGCTCGTGTCGAACGCGCGCAGGGCCTCGTCGTAGCCCTGGTCGGAGTTCCACAGCTTGGTGGTGACGAACAGGTCGTCACGGGCGTGGTCGGCGATGGCGCGGCCGACGGCCTCCTCGTTGCCGTAGATGGCGGCCGTGTCGATGCTGCGGTAACCGACGCGCAGCGCCTCGCGGACCGCAGCCTCGGTGTCCTGAGTGGACACCTGGAACACGCCGAACCCGAGCTGCGGCATGGCGACGCCGTTGTTGAGCGTGATGGTCGTCATGGGGCCATCATGCGCCCTGTCAACGACTCCCACGTCATGGACGACGTTGACCGGCTTGTGGATCGTCTGGTCCGATCGATCCCGTGACCGAGGTGACGACCGTGGAGGTGACGGTCTCCATCCGCCTGAGCGCCCCATCCGCGCAGGTGATGGACGCCGCCGCACACCTGGCGGAGACACTCCGCGAGGCCCTGGACACGCCCTCCGCGGAGGTGGTGGTGGACTTCGCGGAGGCGGTGACGGACCTACCCCTATCCCACGCGGAACTACGCATCCTGGCCGACTCACGCCGTGTGCTGCACCGGGGCCGGGACGTGGAGCTGACCCGGCTGGAATTCGACCTGCTGCACCACCTGTGCACCCACCCCAGGCAGGTCCACCGGCGAACGGCGCTGATGAACAGCGTCTGGGGCGCGACCTCGTTCGTCGACACCCGAACGGTAGACGTGCACGTGCGCCGAATCCGCCGCAAGCTCGGCGAGGCAGCCTCCCTGATCACCACGGTCCGCGGCGTCGGCTACCGCGTGAACAACCCGTTCGCCGTCTCGGTCGAACACGACGCCCTAGCCGGCTGACCGCCCTAGCCGGCTGACCGCCCTAACCAGCCGCCCCCGCCTTCCCGCGTTCCTTCCTCTCTACGGGACGCGCGAGTCGGCGTTTGGTCGCGGATCCTGCATGTCACTCGATCGGGTGGAGCTGGAGACGGCCGGACCGACGCTGATCATCGTAGTGGCGGATCAGGCCATTCGGGCTATCTGCTGCTCGACATGTGGAGGAAGTCGGTGGCGCGAACGGAGGGCCGGGCGCAGCCGCAGCAGGGCTTCGGCCAAGGCGCCGCGAGCCGCCGGGTCGTGCAGGGCTCGGCGGGCCAGGGTCAGGGCCGCGCCGATCGCCACTGCTGGTGGGCGGCGGAGCCAGGTGGTCAGTAGGTCGTTGCGCAGTTCTCGTTGGCGGCCGGCACTCGCTGGGCCGCGTGAAGGTGAGGGGTGGTGGTGAGCCGTCACCGAGTCGACGTAAGCGCAGGCCCAACCCCGCGCGGCCATGTCCCAGGCGAACAGGCGCTCCTCGCCGCGGAAGAACAGCAGCGGGTGGAACCCGCCCACCTCCAAGAACGCGCTCCGCCGCACGATCGACGCGCAGCACAGGAAGCCGAAAACCGAAGGACCAGGCAGGTCGGCCGCACGACCCAGCGGAGAGGACGCCATCTCACGACAGATCGGATCCACCTCACCACCAGGCTCGACCAAAGTCCTGGCAGCGATCAAGCCCAGGCGCGGGTGCCTGGCGAACAACGCCTCCGCGCGCGGCAGAGCATCGGGAGCCCACCAAGAGTCGTCGTCGCTGAACGCCACGTACGGTGTGCGGGCGTGCCGAACGCCGTGGTTGCGGGCGATGGCACCCAGGTTGCGGCCCATCTCCAGGACCTCCACCCGCGGGAACCGCCGGGACACCCCGACCGTGTCATCGGATGATCCGTTGTCCACCACGACCACGGGGACGTCCAACTCCGCCAACCGGGTGAGCGTGCGCGTCAACTCCACCACGCGGTCGCGCGTGGCGATCACCACCGTGGTTCCCTCCACCGCCGGGTACTACCCGCACAACAAGTGGTTACACCCCGATTCCACGGGTAGCTCCTCGACATGGGCTTCGAAAGAGCTGTGGTGACCGGCGGCGCCGGGTTCCTGGGGTCGCACGTCTGTGAGGCGCTGCTCAAGCGTGGCACGCGGGTCACCTGCGTGGACGACTTCCGGACCGGGTCGCGTGACAACGTGCCCGACGGGGTCGGGGTGGTGGTCGCGGACGTCGCCAAGCCCTTGGACCTGCTCGGACCGGTCGACCTGGTCCTGCACCTGGCCTGCCCCGCCTCCCCCGTCGACTACCTGCGCGACCCGGTCGGCACGCTGAAGTCCGGCGGTCTGGGCACGCTGCACGCGCTGGAGCTGGCCAAGGCCAAGAACGCCCGGATCGTCGTCGCCTCCACCAGCGAGGTCTACGGCGACCCGCTCGAACACCCGCAGCGGGAAACCTACTGGGGCAACGTCAACCCGATCGGCCCGCGCAGCGTCTACGACGAGGCCAAGCGCTTCGGCGAAGCCCTGACCTGCGCGTTCCGCCGCGAGTACGGGACGAACACCGGCATCGTGCGGATCTTCAACACCTACGGCCCCCGCATGCGCACCGACGACGGCCGCATGATCCCCACGTTCTTCAGCCAGGCCCTGCGCAACGAGCCGCTCACCGTCCACGGCGACGGCAGCCAGACCCGCTCGCTGTGCCACGTGGACGACCTGGTCCGCGGCCTGATCGCGATGGCGCACAGCGAGCACCCCGGGCCGATCAACCTCGGCAACCCCGAGGAGGTCACCGTCCTCGACGTCGCCCGCAGGGTCGTCGAGGTCTGCGGCAGCGAGTCGGAGATCCGGCACGTCGAGCCGATGGAGGACGACCCGCAGCGCCGTCGCCCGGACATCTCCCTGGCCCGCGAGGTCCTGGGGTGGGAACCGCGGATCGACCTCTCCGAGGGTCTGCGCCGCTCGTTTGACCGACATCTCGTCGGGTAGTCGCCAGTCAACGCCAGAAAGGGGACGACCGTGCGCGTGCTCGGGATCAACGCGATCTTCCACGACCCCGCCGCGGCGCTCGTCGTGGACGGACACATCGTGGCCGCCGCCGAGGAGGAACGGTTCTCCCGGCGCAAACACGGCAAGCGACCGGTGCCGTTCTCGGCGTGGGAGCTGCCGGAGCAGGCCGCCCGCTGGTGCCTGGCGCGGGCCGGGCTGTCGCCGGGTGACCTGGACGCGGTCGCCTACTCCTACGACCCGGCGCTGGTCGAGCCGAACGACGTGCCGTGGGAGGACCTGCGCACGGAGTACGCGCGCCGCGCGCCGCAGTTCCTGGCCACCGCCCTGCCCGGCCTGGACCCGGGCATCGTGCGGTTCGTGCCGCACCACGTGGCCCACGCCGGGTCCACCGGGCTGGCGGCGCCGTTCGACGGCGACTGCGCGGTGCTGGTGTCGGACGGGCGCGGCGAGTGCGGCTCGCACTTGGCGGGCAGCTACCGCGGGCACCGGCTGGAGACGCTTGCGGCGCAAAAGCTACCCCACTCCCTGGGCCTGCTCTACGAGGACCTGACCGAGCACCTGGGGTTCCTGCGGTCCAGCGACGAGTACAAGGTGATGGCGTTGGCCTCCTACGCCAAGCCCGTGCACCTGGACCTGATGCGCGAGCACATCAAGGCGACCGACGACGGCGGTTTCCACGTCACCCCAGTCGACTGGCAGACCTTGGCCAAGCGGCGCGGCGCGGACGACGAGATGACCCGCGAGCACGCCGAGCTGGCCGCCAGTGTGCAGGTCCGGCTGGAGGAAGTGCTGCTGGACCTGGTGCGGTGGCTGCACGAGCGCACCGGGCAGCGGCGGCTGACGATGGCCGGCGGTGTGGCGTTGAACTGCGTGGCGAACACGCGGATCTTCGCCGATGGGCCGTTCGACGAGGTGTGGGTGCAGCCGGCCGCCGGTGACGCCGGGACCGCGCTGGGCGCGGCGCTGCACGTGGTGGCCGAGGCCGGCGAGCCCGCCGCCGCGATGCCGGGCGCGGACCTCGGGCGCGGCTGGAGCGACGACGAGATCGAGCAGTACCTGAAGCGCGCCAAGATCTCCTACGAGGAGCCGGCGGACGTGGCCGAGGAGGTCGCGCAGGCGTTGGCGGACAACAAGGTCGTGGCGTGGTTCCAGGGCCGCAGCGAGTACGGTCCGCGCGCGCTGGGCCGCCGATCGCTGCTGGCGAACCCGTGCTACGCCGAGAACCTTGAGCGGATGAACGACGTGAAGGGGCGCGAGCAGTTCCGGCCGATCGCGCCGATGGTGCTGGCGGACCGGGCGTCGGAGCTGTTCACGCGTGGCCCGTTGCCCAGTCCTTACATGCTTTTCGTGCACGATGTCCGTCCTGAGTGGAAGGACCGCATCCCGGCGGTCGTGCACGTCGACGGCACCGCGCGCGTGCAGACCGTCGACCCGGCCACAGAGCCTTTGGTGGCACGGGTGTTGGAGGGTTTCGCGGCGCGCACGGGCGTGCCGGTGATCGTGAACACCAGCTTGAACACCGCCGGGCGGCCGATGGTGGACGACCCGCGTGACGCGCTGGAGTGCTTCGGCTCGTCGCCGGTGGACCTGCTGGCGATCGGGAAGTTCGTGGTGCGGCGATGAGCCCCGATTACGCCGTGGTGATCCCGACCGTGGGCCGGGAGAGCCTGAGAGTGGTGCTGGACGCGCTGGAGCACGGGTCCGGTCCCCCACCGCGCGAGGTGATCGTGGTGGACGACCGGCCGGACCCCGGTGGCCCGCTGCCGCCCACGCACGGCGCGCGCGTGCTGCACAGCGGCGGGCGTGGCCCGGCGGCGGCGCGGAACGTCGGCTGGCGGGCGGCGTGCTGCGAGTGGATCGCGTTCCTGGACGACGACGTCGTGCCGCCGCACGACTGGAAGAAGCAGCTCGCGGCCGACTTGGACGCGGCGGACCTCGACGTCGGGGCCTCGCAGGCACGCATCACCGTGCCGCTGCCCGAGGACCGTGCGCCCACGGACTGGGAGCGCGGGACCGCGGGCTTGGCCGACGCGAAGTGGATCACGGCGGACATGGCGTATCGGCGGGCGGCGCTGGTGCACGCGGGCGGGTTCGACGAGCGTTTCCCACGCGCCTATCGGGAGGACGCGGAGCTGGCGTTGCGCGTGCAGAAGCACGGGTACCGGATCGTGCGCGGATCCCGGCGGACCACGCACCCCGTGCGGCAGTCGGACTTCTTCGCCAGCCTCAAGCAGCAGCGCGGCAACGCCGACGACGCGTTGATGCGCCGCCTGCTCGGCGAGGGCTGGCGGTCCCGGATCGGCGGGCACCCCGGCCGGTTGCGCCGGCACGCGGTGACCACGGCGGCGTTCGGCTTGACCATCCTCTTTGGACTGTTCCGGTCCCGCTTGGCCCTGGTCACCGGCGCGGTGTGGGCCGTTCTGACCGGCAAGTTCGCCTTGGAGCGCATCGCTCCCGGGCCGCGGACGCGCGACGAGGTCGTGCGGATGCTGGTGACCAGCGTCGCCATCCCACCCGCCGCGTGCGTGCACCGGTTGCGCGGCGAACTCCGGCACCGGGCGGTGCGTCCATGAAGGTGTTGGTGTTGCGGGCTTTGGGCCTGGGTGACCTGATGACGGGCATCCCGGCCCTGCGGGCGCTGCGGCGGGCGTACCCGGAGGCGGAGATCACGCTCGCCGCGCCGGGGTGGCTGTCCGACGCGGTGGACCGGATCGACGCGGTGGACCGGCTGCTGCCCACCGAGGGCCTGGTGCCGATCGACTTCGACCGGCCCGACCTGGCGGTGAACCTGCACGGGTCCGGTCCGCGGAGCGTCGACCTGCTGCGGGTGACCAACCCCAAGCGGCTCATCACGCACGGGACGCACGTGCCGTGGCGCGACGACCAGCACGAGGTCGACCGCTGGTGCCGGTTGCTGGCGCGGCACGGCATCCCGGCCGACCCGGAGAACCTGCACCTGGACCCGCCCGGCGGCATCCCCGCCGCTCGCACCCACCGGGAAGGGCCGGTGGTGGTGCACCCGGGCGCGTCGCACGGCGCTCGGCGGTGGCCGGTGGAGCGGTTCGCGGCCGTCGTGCGGGCGATCGGGTCAGACGCCGTGGTGACCGGCAGTCCCGCCGAAGCGGGGCTGGCGCGGGCCGTGGCGTCGGCGGGCGCGTCGCGGGTGCAGGTGGGCGGCCTGGCGGAGTTGCTGGACCTCGTGGCTGGCGCACGGGCGGTGGTGTGCGGGGACACCGGTGTCGCCCACGTCGCCACCGCTTACGGCACACCGTCGGTCCTGCTGTTCGGGCCGGTGTCCCCCGCGCACTGGGGTCCGCGTTCGGGCCCCCACAAAGTCCTGTGGCACGGCCGGACCGGCGACACGTTCGCCGACGAGCCCGACCCCGGCCTGCTGGAGATCACCGTCGAGGAAGTCCTGACGGCGTTGGGAGGTGTGTCGTGGCCCGGATCGGTGTCATCGGCGCGGGCTATGTCGGTCTGACCACCGCCGCCTGCTTCGCCCACCTCGGGCACCGCGTGGTGTGCGCTGACGTGGACGCCGGCAAGGTGGCCGCGCTGCGACGGGCGGAGGTGACCGCGCACGAGCCGCGCCTCGCGGAGCTGGTCGCCGACGCCGTGCACGACGGTTCGCTGGAGTTCGTGCTGGGCAACGGTCCCGCACTGTCCGATGTGGACTTCGTGTTCCTGTGCGTGCCCACGCCGACCGGCGAGGACGGCGCGGCCGACCTGAGCGCCGTGGAGGCGGTGCTCGCCGAGGCCGAGCTGACCGACTGCGTGCTGGTGGTGAAGTCCACCGTGCCGCCGGGGACCTCCGACCGGATCGCCCGGTCGCTGCGCGTGCCTGTGGTGGCCAACCCCGAGTTCTTGCGCGAGGGCCACGCCGTGGACGATTTCCTGCGTCCGCAACGGATCGTGGTGGGTGGTGAGGAGGAGCCGGCGCGGCGGGTCGTCGCGCTCTACCCGAACGCGCCGGCGGTGGTCACCGACCGGGCCAGCGCCGAGTTGGTGAAGTATGCCAGCAACTGCTTCCTGGCCATGAAGTTGTCCTACGTCAACAGCTTGGCCGAGCTGTGCGAGGAGGCCGGTGCGGACATCGAGGACGTCACCGAGGGAATGCGGCTGGACGAGCGCATCGGGTCGGCGTTCCTGCGGCCGGGTCCGGGGTGGGGTGGTTCTTGCTTCCCCAAGGACACCAAGGCGCTGTTGTCCACTTCGGACGAGAAGCATGTGGACTTCTCGTTGCTGCGGGCCACTATCGACACCAACGAGCGGCAGGCGCACCGGGTGGTGGACAAGGTGCGGGCGGCGGTGGGTGCGTTGCGGGGTGCGCGGATCGGGTTGCTGGGGTTGACGTTCAAGGCCGGCACCGACGACCTGCGCGACTCCCCCGCGTTGGCTGTGGCTGATTTGCTGGCGGAGGAGGGGGCGGTGCTGACCGGTTATGACCCTTGCGTGGACCATGACGCCGGTCCTGTGCGGGTCACCGACTCGCCGATGGCCGCTGCGCGTGGTGCTGCCGCTGTGGTGGTGTTGACCGAGTGGCCGGAGTTCGCCGAGCTCGACTGGCCGGCGTTGGCGGCCCGGATGGCGTGCCCGGTCATCGTGGACACCCGCAACCTGCTGCCCGCGGACAAGGTCACCGAGAGCGGCTTCCACCTGATCGCCCTGGGCCGCTGACCCGCGCGCCGGCCTCCGGCCCTCGGTTCGCACGCTGGCCTCCGGCCCCCGATTCCATTGTCCCACGGGGTACCGACAAAGTCCGGCCCAGCACGTGTCGACGGTTCTCGGAGAACCGGCAGCGGTGGGCGCGGTGTCAGACCGTGTGGCCGGTGTGGCCGGTGAGCATTTCGGCGATGACGACCGTGCCGGGTGCGTGTCGGCCGCCTGGACCCGGGCGCACCTCCACGTCGTCGACGTGCAGCTCGCCGCCGCAGTTGTCGCAGGTCACAACGGGTGTGGTGGGCTGGCCGCAGTCCCGGTGCACCAGGTCCATCGGCGCACCGTCGACGGCCAGGTAGCGGTCGCCCCACGCCATCAGGCTCAGCACGACCCCGTACAGCTGCTTGCCCGGCTCGGTCAGCTCGTAGCGGTAGCGCACGGGGTTGTGCTGGTAGGGCTTGCGTTCGACCAGGCCCGTGGACATGAGCCGGTCCAGGCGGTCGGACAGGACGTTCGTCGCCACGCCCAAGTCTCGGTGCAGCTCGTCGAACCGGGTCAGGCCCAGGAACAGGTCGCGCAGGACCAGCATTGTCCACGGGTCGCCGATCAGGCCCGACGTGCGTGCCACCGAGCACGCCATCGCGGTGAAGCGGTCTCTGTTCACATCTCTCAGGGTAGTGGCTTGCGATGAGCAAGTCACCGCACTAACTTGCCATTTGCAAGCCACTTCAGGGAGGACCACATGTACCACGCGATCGTGCGCGCCAAAGTCCGCAGCCTGTGGGCGCGCGTCGCCGACGGGGACTACCGCGCGGCGGTCCGGCTGGCCGACCCCGACGTGCGGTTCCGGTTCGTCGGCGACGCGCCGCCGGCCGCGTCCTTCACCGGCCGGGACGCCTTCGACCAGTGGTTCCGCGACCTGCTCGACCTGTTCCCCGGCATCCGGCTGACACCGCACGAGGTCATCGCCCGGGGTTGGCCGTGGGACACGACGGTGGTCACCCGGTTCCGCGTCGAGGCGACGCTGGCCGACGGCAGCGCGTACCGCAACGAGGGCGTGCAGTGGGTGCGGCTGCGCTGGGGACGCATGGTCGACGACTACGTGCTGGAGGACACCGCGCGGCTGGCCGAGGCCGTGCGCCGCCAGTCCGCCGCCGTCTGACGCCGGGGCTGGGCCTGGCCGAGGTGCACCACCTTCACGGTGGTCATCTCGTCCAGCAGCTCCGGCCCGTAGCCGAAGCCGGTGCCCGACATCCGCCGGGGTTGCGCGGCGCCGCCGGGCGCGCCGCCGAACACCGCGTTGACCTTCACCGTGCCGACCGGGAGCGCCCGCCACGCCTGTTGCGCGTGCGCCATCGACCCGGTCAGGACGGTCGCGGCGAGACCGTGCTCGTCGACCACCGCTTCGGCCAGCCCTTCGTCAAAGGACCCGACCACGCACACGGGTGCGACCGGGCCGAAGGTCTCCTGGCGCATCACGCGCATGTCCGGGGTGCAGCGGGTGAGGACGGTCGCCGGGTAGAACGCGCCCGGACCGGTCGGGATCTCGCCGCCGATCAGCACCTCGGCCCCGTCCGCGACCGCCTCGGCGACGTGGGCGTGCACGAGCTTGCGGTGCTCGACGTCCACCAGCGGCTGCGGCACCCAATTGCGCGCCTCGGCTTCCAGGGCGTGGAGGAACTCGTCGGCGACGGCTTCGTGGACGAAGATCCGCTCCACGGACGTGCACAACTGACCCGCGTTGGTGAACGCGCCCAACGCCGCTTGCGCCGCCGCCCACGCAGGGTCCACGTCGGCGTCGACGACCAGGGCGTCGTTGCCGCCGTTCTCCAGCAGCGCTTTGGCGCCGGTCCTGGCGGTGGCGGCGAGGATCGACCGACCGGTGGCCGTGCCGCCGACGTGCGCGACGAGGTCCACGTGCTGGTCGGCGGCCAGGCGCGCGCCGACTTCCCCGTCACCGATCAGGGTTTGCAGGACGCCGTCCGGGAAGGACTCGGCGAGGAGCTGCCCCATGAGCAGCCCGGTGTGCGGGCAACGTTCGCTGGGCTTGTGCACCACGGCGTTGCCGGTCGCCAGGGCGGCGCCGAGCAGTCCGCAGGCGACCGCGACCGGGTCGTTCCACGGCGTCAACGCCACCACCACGCCACGCGGTTCGGGCACCATGAAGTCGGCGGCGTCCCAAGAGCCGAGCAACGACCGTCCACGGTGGACCGGCCCCAACTCGGCGTACTGCTCCAGCGTGGACACGCCGGCCAACACCCCGTCCCGCCCCGACTCCACCGGCCGCCCGGTCTCCTGCTCCAACACCTTGGCCACGTCGTCGGCATGCGCCCGCAACACCCCCGCGGCCTGCCGCAAAGCCGCACCCCGCTCGGCCGCCGGCGTTGCAGCCCAGCTCGTGAAGACTGCACGTGCAGTCAGCACGGCCCCGGCAATGTCGCGTTCGGAGGCGCTGGGGAGGTGGCCGACGGGGTGGCCGTCACGGGGGCTGCGGATGTCGAGGGCACGCATGTCCGTCATGGCGACCGGGTACCCGAGCCGCAACTGGCAAACACCAGGGAGGAGCAGCCATGCCCGGACGCAAGGAACTGCCCAGCACGGTCGCCCGGTCGCCGAAGAAGGCGCAACGGACGTGGATCAAGGCCCACGACTCGGCGGTGGAAACGTACGGAGAGGGCGAACGCGCCCACCGCACCGCCTTCTCGGCCCTGAAGCACTCGTTCGAAAAGGTAGGCGACCACTGGGAACCGAAGGACCACAAGGGCCCTTCGGACAAACAGGCCGCCCGCAGCACGCCGAAGCAAGGCAAGACGGCCGGCGGCGTGGACGCGAACGCGAGCAAACAACACCTGTACGACTTGGCCAAGCGCCTGGACGTTCCGGGCCGGTCGAGCATGACGAAGCAGCAGCTGGTGGAGGCGATCAAGAAGGCCAACAACCGCAAAACGGCAAAGGCTCGCTCCTGAACAGCCGGTTTCGGGGGCAGGCCGAGGTAAGATCAACCGCCGAAGCCGCGACCCGAAACATCCCACTATCGAGTGACATGTCGGTTTCGGCACCGATCGGCTCCTCGCGCGTCCCGTGTAGTAGGAGGAGCGCGGGAAACGGGAGGCATGCCGGCGCGGGACAGCCCTGAGGCCCAGGTGGCCCCTGGTCGAAGCGGGTGGGACCGCCGCTTCGGGCGGGGCGGCGGGCTGGGGCTTCGGCGGGCGGCTGGGGCCTGGGCAGGGTCGGGGCGCGGCAGGGCCGGGGCGCGGCAAGGTCGCGGCGCGGCAGGGCCGGGGGGCGCGTGCGCCAGCCCACGGACCGTGGGTGTAGGCCAGGACCGTGGGCTGCAGGAGGGGCGGCCAGGGCGAGGCGGGCCGGGGGCGGGGCCAGCAGGGGCTAGGGCCAGGCGGGATGGGAGCCCGGCCAGCCGCCAGGGGTGAGGGCTCAGCAGCCGCCAAGGGTGAGGGCTCGGGTCGCGCAGCCGCCAGGGGTGAGGGCTCGGGGCGCGCAGCCGCCAGGGGTGAGGGCTGGGGGGGCGCCCAGGAGGTGTGCCGGCCTAGGGGGTGCGCCACTTGGTGTCGGTGAGCATGCCGGAGGCTTGGGGGCCCATGAGGAGCATGCCGCCGTCCACCACGAACGATGCGCCGGTCACGTAGCCGGCCGCCGGGGTCGCCAGGAATGCCACCACCGCTGCCACCTCCTTCGCGTGGCCGGGGCGGCCGAGGGGGACGCCGGGGCGGGGTTGGGTTTGGGGGTTCACGTCTTCCTGGCCGGTCATCGGGGTGGAGATTTCGCCGGGTGCTACCGAATTGACCGTTATGTCGTGTTCGGCCAGTTCTAGGGCCAAGACCTTGGTCAGCGCGCCCAAGCCCGCCTTGGCCGCGCAATAGGGCGCGGAGCCTACGCGGGGGGCGTGTTCGTGTACTGATGTGATGTTGATGATCCGGCCGCCCTTGCCGGCCTCGATCATGTGGCGGGCGGCGTGTTGGGAGCACAGGAAAGCGCCGTCCAAGTCCACCGACAGCACGTGTCGCCACAGGGCGAAGTCCATGTCCATCGCCTTCGTGGCCGAGCCGGTGCCGGCGTTGTTCACCAGCACGTCCACGCCGCCCAGCTCCTCCGCCAGGGAGTCGACCACTGACGCGGCGGCCGGCAGGTCGGACAGGTCCAGGCGGCGAACAGCCGCCTGTACGCCCAGGTCACGGACTTTTTCGGCCGTGCTGGAGGCGCCTTCCTCGTCCGTGTGCCAGGTGATGCCCACGTCCGCGCCGCCGCCCGCCAGGGCCACGGCGATGGCTTCCCCGATGCCCGAATCCGAGCCGGTCACGATGGCGCGTAGCGGCGCGCCCCTGCGGTCCTGTGGGAGTGGTGTGCCCATGACGTGCGGGTACCCCTGGCCGGGTTTGCGACACACCGTGACGGGAACGCAGCAGGGGTACGAGCTCGCAGGGCGTACCCAGCAAGCAGAGCAGGCCGAAGGGAGAAGCCCACCATGAAGGCCGTCACCTGGCACGGCAAGCGGGACGTTCGCGTGGACGACGTCCCCGACCCCATCATCAAGGAGCCCACCGACGTCGTCGTCCGCGTCACCTCCACCGGTATCTGCGGCTCCGACCTGCACCTTTACGAGGTGATGGGTCCGTTCATCGACGAAGGCGACATCCTCGGGCACGAGGCGATGGGCGTGGTCGAGGAGGTGGGGGCCCAGGTCACCGATGTGAAGCCGGGTGACCGGGTGGTGGTGCCGTTCAACATCTCCTGTGGTGCCTGCTTCATGTGCGGGCAGGGGTTGCAGTCGCAGTGTGAGACCACCCAGGTGCGTGAGCAGGGCACGGGTGCGGCGTTGTTCGGGTACACCAAGCTCTACGGGCAGGTCCCGGGCGGGCAGGCGGAGTACCTGCGGGTTCCGTTCGGTAACACGCTGCCCATCAAGGTGCCCGAAGGGCCGCCGGACGACCGGTTCGTCTACCTCTCCGACGTGCTGCCCACGGCGTGGCAGGCGGTCGAGTACGCGGGCGTCCCCGAGGGCGGCAGCCTGGTCGTGCTCGGACTCGGGCCGATCGGGGACATGGCGTGCCGGATCGCCAAGCACAAGGGCATCGCCAACGTGATCGGCGTGGACCTGGTGCCCGAGCGCATGGCGCGGGCGCGGCAGCGGGGCGTGACCGTGATGAACGTGAGGGACAGCCACCTCGTCGAGCACGTCAAGGACCTCACCGACGGGCGCGGCCCGGACGCGGTCATCGACGCGGTCGGCATGGAGGCGCACGGCGCGCCCGTCGCGAAGCTCGCGCACCAGGCCGTGGGTCTGCTGCCGGACGCCATCGCGGCCCGGTTCATGAAGACCGCGGGCGTGGACCGGCTGCACGCGCTGCGCTTGGCGATCGACCTGGTCCGGCGCGGCGGCACGATCTCCGTCGTCGGTGTCTACGGCGGCATGGCCGACCCGATGCCGATGTTGACGCTGTTCGACAAGCAGGTCCAGTTGCGCATGGGGCAGGCCAACGTGTGGCGCTGGGTGCCGGAGATCCTGCCGCTGCTGACCGACGGGGACCCGTTGGGCACCGAGGAGTTCGCAACCCACCACCTGCCGCTGGACCAGGCGCCGCACGGGTACGAGATCTTCCAGCAGAAGCGCGACAACGCCGTCAAAGTGCTGCTCAAGCCATGAGGGGATATCGTCCGCACATGATGCGGTGGTTCGGTGTGCTGGCCACGGCTCTCGTGGTCGGCGCGTGCGGTTCGAGCAGCACGGACCTGGTGCGGAGCGCGGCAGAGGAGTTCCTGTCCGCAGCGTCCTCCGGTGACAACGAGCGCGCGTGTTCGCTGCTCACCGAGCGCGCCGGGCAGGACTGCTCCACTGTGGACATCTCCGGCGGTACCGTCCAGGAGGTGCACGTCTGGGGTGATGCGGCCCAAGTGCGCACGTCCTCCGGCGACACGCTGTTCCTGCGCGAGATGAACTCCGGCTGGAAGGTCTCGGGCGCGGGCTGCAAGACCGTTCCCGAACGCCCGTACGAGTGTGAGGTGGGTGGGCCGTGACGCAGCGCGGGATGTTCTACCTCTACCTCGGCGGCGTGGTCGCGGGGCTGGTGTGCTTCATCGTCATCGGGGTGATGGGGCTGTGAAGAGGTTCTTGCGGACCAACGGTTTGGCGCTCGGTTTCGGGCTGCTGTTCCTCGGTTCGCTGCTGGGGCAGGCGTTCGCGGGCAACACAGACCTCAACAACCGGCGGCTCGTGGACGGCGGCGACCCGATCGGCCTGTGGCAGTACGTGTCCTCGTCGGACTTCGCGGTGGACGTGGCGGAGAACTGGCAGTCCGAGTACCTCCAGTTCTTCCTGTTCATCTTCGCCACGGTGTGGCTGATGCAGCGCGGCTCCAACGAGTCCAAGCCCGCGAAGCGGCTCGGCCCTGAGTCCGACGAGCAGCAGTACCTGGGCGCGCACGCGAAGCCGAACTCACCGCCCTGGGCGCGGGCCGGCGGGTGGCGCACGCAGCTGTACTCCAACTCGCTGGGCCTGGTCATGCTGGTGCTGTTCGTGGGTTCTTGGCTGGCGCAGTCCATCGCGGGGCGCAGCGCGTTCAACAACGAGCAGCTCATCGACTTCCAGGACCCGGTGAGCTGGTGGGACTACGTGCTGTCGGCCGACTTCTGGAACCGGTCGTTGCAGAACTGGCAGTCGGAGTTCCTGGCGATCGGGTCGATGGCGATCTTCAGCGTGTACCTGCGCCAACGCGGCTCGTCGGAGTCCAAACCCGTCGGCGCGCCCCACGACACGACCGACGAGTCCGGCTGACGTCCGGCGCGGAGGTGGTGCCGCGGTCGACCGGCGCCACCTCCGCGTCGGTCTCAGTCCAGGTCGGCGTCGTCGGCGGCTTCGATGGAGTCTTGGCCGCGTTCGCGCCACGGGAGCAGGAACCACAGGATGCCGAAGAAGGCTGCTGCCACGACGCCCATCACGATGGCCACCCAGCCGCCCACGATGACTTCCGCCAGCAGGAGGATGGTGCCGGTCATCGCCACTGCCAGGCAGGCCAGGCCCAGGACCGCGAAGCGGTTCGCCACCTCGATGATGTCCTCGCGCCGTCCGCGCCGGAACAGGATGCGGTGCCAGGACGCCGGGGCGGTCAGCAAGGCCACCGCGCCTGCTGCGAACAGGACGGTGATCAGGTGGGTCGAGCGCACGTAGAGGTCCGCTGACGCATAACGCTCTGTGAAAGCGATGGACAGCAGGAAACCGAACAGGATCTGCACGCCGGCCTGAGCCACGCGCAGTTCCTGGAGCAACTCGTTGAGGTTGCGGGCCAAGCGGCGTTGGTCGGAGAGTTCGGCTTCGCTCACCCGCACCGAATACCCGGCGTCAGCGCTGGTCAACCACCCTGATGGTGCGCAGGGACTCGTCCGTCGGGTCGGGCAGGTACATGCCTGCCTCGTGGCCGCTGAGCAGGTAGTCCACCACCGGCTGGGTGATCACCTCGCCGGGGAGAGCTGCGGGAACGCCGGGTGGGTACGGGCTTAGGGTCTCGGCGCAGATCCTTCCCACGGCCTCGCGGGCGGGTACGTGGGAGGCGGAGGCGAAGTGGGCCTCGCGGGGCAGCATTGCCTGGTCCAGCTCCAGCTCCCCCGGGTCCGGGATTTCGACCCGCTTGGCGCGGGGGAGGGAATCCGCGTGGTCGACCAGGGCAGCGACGGCCGTGACCAGGCGTTCGGCTGTGGACTCGTCGTCGGCGACCGTGATCTGGGCGGCGATGCGGCGGTGGTCGGACAGGCCCACGTCCACCGCGCACTCCTTGCGCAGCCACTCGTTGGCCGTGTAACCCGATATGCCCAGCTCGGACAGGTCCATGACGATCTTGAGCGGGTCGTGGTCGTCGGCTCGGTCGGGGCTGACGACGTGTTCGCGTTCCACGACCGTGACCAGGCCGCGTAGGCGGTCGCGCACCTCGGCGCACAGCTTCAGGGTCCGGTCCAGCAGTTTCGAGCCGTGTTCGACCATCTGGCGCCGCCAGCCGTCCAGGCCCGCGTAGACCAGCGCGGACGGGCTGGTGGTGTCGAGGATGTCCGAGCGCAGTGACAGCACGTCCGGGTCCACCCGGTCGCCTTGCAGGTGGTACACCGAGCCCTGCTCCAGGCCGGCGCCCATCTTGTGCACGCTGGTCACGCACAGGTCCGCGTCGGCGTCCATCGCCCACGCGGGCAGGCCGGGGTGGAACGGCAGGTGCGCGCCCCACGCCTCGTCCACGATCAGCGGCTTGTCGTGCGAGTGGCACACCTCGGCGGTCTTCTTGATGGCCGCGCACGTCCCGTAGTCGGTGGGCGTGATGAGCAGCATCCCCTGGGCATCCGGCGCCCGCGAGAACGCCTCCGCCACGTCGTCGGGCGCGGGTGGGTAGGACCACTCCCAGAACGCGTCCCACCGCGGGTGCACCCACACCGGCTGCACGCCGCTGATGATCAGCCCCGCGATCACGGACTTGTGGGCGTTGCGCGACACCAGCAGCTTCTGCCCCGGCCGCGCCACGGTGATGATGCACGTCTTGACCGACAGCGAGCTGCCGCACGTGGAGAAGAACGCCTTGTCCGCGTCCACGGCGTCGGCCATCAGCTCCTCGGCCTCCGCCAGCACCCCGCCGCTCATCATCCGGTCGTCCAAGCCGTTCATCATGATGATGTCGGACCGGAACACGTCCTTCCCCAGCACCTCCAGCACCCGCGGGTCCACGCCGCGCCCCTGCTTGTGGCCGGGCGGGATGAACGGCACGTGGCCGCGCCGGTGGTACTCGGCGATGGCGTCCAGCACGGGTGCTTTCGAGTGGTCCATACGCCCGTGTGCCACGGTCACACGACCTCCAAACCGTCGTCCCCCTTCCGAGTGGCGGGCAGCCGCAGGGTGAAGTGGTCGAGCGTGGCCGGGAACGGTGGTTCCAGGGTCGAGAAGTCCAGGTGCGCGCGGAGGGTGTCCAGCATGGTCCCGGCGGTGACCAGCACCAGGTCCCGCCCCGGGCACACCCCCGGACCGCTGCTGAACGGCACCAGCGCCGGCTCCTGCGTCGGCCACAGCTCGGGCCGGTAGGTGTCGCCGTAGAACCGGTGGAAGTACGGCGCGAACACGATGAACGTGGTGTTCTTCGGCAACCACGTGCCGTGCCACCGGGTCGCGGTGGTGCTCTCCCGCAGGATCACCGGCGTGGTCGGCCACAGCCGCGCCGACTCCAGGATGCCCGCCGGGCCGGACCCGCCGATGGCCAGCGCCCGCATGGTCACGATCCCGGCCGCGTCGAAGGCGAACAGCCAGTGCGGGGCCTGCGAAGCCACGTCCTCGGCGGGTGCGAGCGACGCCAGGCTGTTGGGTTCCGAGCGCGCCAGGTGCTCGTGCAGCCGCCGCTCGAACCGCCGCCGCAGCCCGCGCCGCTTAGGGTGCAGGAACGCCCAGTTCGCGTTGCCGCGCAGAGTCTTCAGGTCGTCGGTCAACGCCGTGTCGTCGCGCGCGCCCGCCCCGAGGACGATCCGCCGCGCCACCCGCCACCACACCTGCGCGAAGTCGTCCCAGGTCAGCACGCCGGTGTTCATCACGTGCCGCACCAACAGGTCCGCCTCGTCGCGCACCACTGCCTCGACGTCGAGCTTCTCCGGCCGCAGCACGACGTCGTTGAACCGCCTGCGCTTCTCCCGCTCCGGGCCGCGCGTGGCCAGCGATCCGTGCGGCTGGAAGTGCTTCAGGGCGGACCGCTTCTCCGCCGTGGCCGGGTGGAACGGCTCGGGCGTCTCGTCCAGCAGCCGCCCCACGTCCTCCGGGTCGAGCACCAAAGCGACGCTGCGCCCGGTGACCCGCAGCCGCAGCGGTTCGGGACCGTACTTGTCCCGCAACGCTTTCATCGTCCGCACGGCCTGCGCGTCGGCCTGCATCTTCTCCGCCACCGCCATCACGGGCGGGCGACGCACGATCACGCCCTTCGCCAGCGTGGGCAACAAGATCCGGGCGAACGCCCGTCCGGTGTCCAACCGGGAGGCTACGGCCATGACCCTTCCTCCTCATGTGCCACCACGAGCTCGCGGACCTCGCACCCGGCGGGCTGGCGCAGCGCGAACATGATCGCGTCGGCCACGTGCTCGGGCGGGTTGAGCTTCGAGTCGTCCGGCGGCCGGTACTGCTCCGCGCGGCCGTCGAAGAACCGGGTCTTCATCCCGCCGGGGATCAGCAGCGTCACCCCGACCCGGCCGGCGGTCTCGGCCGCCAGCGCCCGCGTGAAGCCGACGACCCCGAACTTCGAGGCGCAGTACGCGGTGGCGTCGCTGACGGCCTTGATGCCCAGGGTGGACGCCACCGTCACCACCCGGCCGCCGCCTTCGAGGTACGGCAACGCGGCCCGCACCACCGCGGCGGTGCCGAGCAGGTTGACCATGACGACCCGCTCCCAGTCCGCCGCCGGGACGTCGACCAGCTTGCCGCACGCGTCCGTCCCCGCCGCCGTCACGACGGCCCGGAGCCCGCCGTTGCGCTCGGCGATGTCCCGCACCGCCCGCTCGGCCGCCCGCGTGTCGGACAGGTCGACCGACTCGAAGTCGACCGCCTCGTCCGACGCCGGCGCCGCCTTGTCCAGCACCAACGGCTGACCGCCCGCCTCGCGCACCGCGTGCACCACGGCCGCGCCCAACCCGGACGCGCCGCCGGTCACCAACACCTGCCCCACCATGTCCTAACCCCTCCTAGCCAGTAGCCGGGTCGTGGACCGCCCCTGGTGGTACGGCACGACCACGGTCCGCCCGCCCCACGACCGCACCAGCGCGGCCTCGGGCAGGGATTCGGCGCGGTAGTCGCCGCCCTTGACCCATATGTCGGGCCGCAGCCGGTCCAGCACCCGTTCCGGGGTGTCCTCGTCGAAGATCACCACGTCGTCCACGCACTCCAGGGCGCGCAGGATCTCCGCCCGGTCGTGCTGCTTGGTCACCGGCCGGTCCGGCCCTTTGAGCCGCCGCACGGAGTCATCCGAGTTCAGGCACACCACCAGGCAGTCACCCAACGCCCGCGCCGCCTCCAGCGTGCGCACGTGCCCGGCGTGCAGCAGGTCGAAGCACCCGCCGGTCGCCACGACCACACCACCCCGCGCCCGCGTGGCATCCACACCCGACCTACGGACCGTGTGGAACCCGGAAGCCCCACCGGCCGCCAAAAAATCCGCCGCGGACGCCACCGCCGCAGCCACGGCGTCATCGGACGCCTCACCCCGCATCAGCCGCACGGCAGCGGTGACCGCGAACCGGTCCCCCGCCCCACACGGGTCCATCACGGCAACACGCGGCGCGGGCACGGCGACCGGCGTGCCGCCGTAGTGCAGCAAAGCACCGTCCGCGCCCAGCGTGACCACCACAGCCCTTGCGCCCCAACGCTTGCGCAGCGCAGCCGCCGCCTCCTCCGGGTCGTCGCACCCGCTGAACCGGGTCGCCTCGCTGTGGTTGGGCGTCACCAGCCGGGCGTCCGGCGTCGGCTCGGGACCGCGCGGGTGCGGGTCCCACACCACCGCCTTGCCCGCCAACGCCTGCCGCAACCGCTCGTCGAACGCCAGCCCGCGCCCGTAGTCCGACACCAGCACCATGTCCGCGTCACGCACCGCGTCCAGCATCTCGTCGGTGGCGCTGGGCTTGCCGCGCCCGCCACCCCGGTCCATCCGCGCGATGGAGTGCCCGGCGCAGCGCAGCCTGGTCTTGACCGAGGTGGCCGCCGGCGACGGCCCGAACACCGTCGGCACGTCGGCCAGCGCGTCCCGCAACCGCCACCCGTCGGCGTCGCCGGCCACCGCCGTCACCAGCGTCACGTCCACGCCGTCCCGTCTGGCCAGCGACGCCGCCAGCCCCGCACCGCCTGGTCGCACGCGCTCCTCGCGCACGTCCAGCACCGGCGCGGGCGCGTCCGGGCACAGCCGGTCGGCCGTGCCCTCCACGTCCACGTCCAGCAGCGAGTCACCGACCACGACCAGCTTCACGACACCCTCCGGGAGGACAGCGGCAGCGCGGCCTCGAACGCCTCGCACAGCGCGTGGACCGCGACCAACTGGGCTTCCTGCACGTTCGCGGGCGTGCCGGGCAGCGCCAGCACCTCGTCGACCACTGACGCCAGCGGGTTGGGCGCGGGACCGGTCAGCGCCCACACCACCGCGCCCGCGCGCCGACCGGCGTGCGCCGCCTCCAGCAGGTTCGGGCTCTTGCCGCTGGTGGACAGCAGCACCACCACGTCGCCGGGCCGCGCGTGCGCGGTCACCTGCCGGGCGAACACCTGCTCGTAGCCGTAGTCGTTGCCGATCGCGGTCACGCTGGAGGACTCCGCGCACAGCGCGATCGCCGAGAACGGCTGCCGGTCGTCCCGGAACCGCCCGACCAGCTCCGCGGTCAGGTGCTGCGCCTCGGCCGCCGACCCGCCGTTGCCCGCCGCGAGCAGCCGCCCGCCCGCGGTCAGCCGCCGGGCCAGCAGCGACCCCCAGCGCGTCACGCGCGAGGCCTGCTGCTCCAGCCCGGCCAGCGTCTCCGCCAGGCCGCGCAAGTGCTCCTGGACGGTCACTGCGCACCTCCCACGACCGCGTCTGCGGTCACACCGGCACCGGCCCGCTCGTAGACCCGCGCGGTGTCCGCCGCGATCCGGTCCCACGTGTAGCGGGCGTGCACCCGGTCCGTCCCGGCCAGCCCGAACGCCTCCCGCCGGCCCTGGTCGGCCAGCAGCGACCGCACCGCCCGCGCCAAGGCCACCGGGTCGCGCGGCGGCACCAGGCACCCGGTCACGTCGTCCACCACGGTGTCGGTCAACCCGCCCACCGCCGAGGCCACGACCGGCACGCCGCACGCCATCGCCTCCAGCGGCACGATCCCGAACGGCTCGTACCACGGCACGCACACCACCAAGTCGGCCGAGCGCAGCAGCGACGGCATCTGCGCGCGCGACACCTGGCCGATGAACCGCACCCGGTCCCGCACGCCCATCCCCCGGGCGTGCTCCAGCAGCCGCAGCGCCTCCGGGTCGGCCGCCATGTCCGCCGACCCGCCCGCCACGACCAGTTCGGTGTCCGGCACCGACCGCAGCGCGGTGATCACGTCCGCGAACCCCTTGCGCGGCACCAGCCGGCCCACCGTGACGATCCGGTGCGGCAACATCCGCCGGTCCCGCGGCCCTTCCGGCCGGAACAGCTTCGGGTCCACCCCGCACGGCACCACCGAGATCCGGGCCCGCGGCACACCCATGCGCAACAGCTCGAACACCTCGTCCGCGCAGGTGGCCGCGACCCGGGTCACCTCCCGCCCGACCAGCCGCTCGGTGGCGATGCGCTCCACCGGGCTGGTGTCCGCCCGACCCTGGTGGCGGCGCTTGACCGTGCCCAGCGCGTGGAAGGTCTGCACGACCGGGACGCCCAGCCCCCGCGTGGCCAGCACGGACGCCAGACCGGACATCCAGAAGTGCCCGTGCACGACGTCGGGCGCGTCGACCTCCCAGCGGGCGCGCAGGACGTTGGCGAACTCGCCCATGTGCGGCAGCAGCTCGTCCTTGGGCACCTGCTCGGGTGGTCCGGCGGGCACGTGGACCACGTCGTAGCCGTGCTCGGTGCGGACGACTTCGGGCAGGTCGGGGCTGTCGCGGCGGGTGTACACGGCGACTTCGTGCCCCTGTGCCGACAGCGCGGCGGACAGGGACGCCACGTGGACGTTCTGGCCGCCCGCGTCCACCCCGCCCAACGCCGCCAAGGGGCTGGCGTGCTCGGACACCATCGCGATCTTCATCGACTCACCTCCGCCAACAACAGGTCCCAACCACGCAGGAACGCGTCGAGCCCGTACCTCGCCAGGACGAACTCCCTGGCCTGCTTGCCCTTCTCCGCAGCCAGCGCCGGGTCGGCCACCAGCTCCGCCACGCCGCGTTCCAGCTCCGCGACATCGGTGGACACCACGCCCGCCTCGGGCGGCACGGCCCGGACCACCTCGGTGCACGCGAGCGCCACGACGGGCATGCCCAGGTGCATCGCCTCGACCAGCGACAGGCCCAGCGACGTCCACCGCACCGGGTGCAGGTAGAGCCGCCTGCGGGCCACCTCGCGGTGCAGCACGTCCAGCGGGTGGTCACCGCGACCCCACGCGCCGAGTTCTTCGGTGCCCATGCCGAACACGTCGAGCGGCGCCACTGCCGCGAACCTCGGCAACAGGTCGGTACCCACCACCCGGCCCCGCCGAACCGGGTCGTTCACCACAACGGCCGCGTGCGGCAGCTCACCGGTGTAGAGGTGGCCGGGATCGACCACGCCGTGCTCGACCACAGTCGTCCGAGTGGTGCCGCAGTCCCACATCAGGTCGTTGAAATGGGTCACGTGCACCAGCAGTCCGGGCCAGTCGGCCATCGGGTGCCGCTGGTTGGGCATGCGCGGGGTGTTGTGCTCCAGGTAGATAACCGGGATCCCCTTGGGCACCAACGCGAGTTGCTCGACCTCCTGCACCACCGCGACGTCGGCGTCCACTTCGGACAGATCGACCTCGCGCGCGGACGGCCAGTCCCGGCCCAGCAGGCCCTTGCCGTGGGGCGGGCCGGGCACCAGGTACTCGTGGCCGCCCCGGACGAACGCGTTCGCCCACGACCCGTGCACGTGCCACACCAGGACCTTCACGCCCGCACCCCCACCAGTTGCTCAACGGCGGCGACCACGTGGCCGGGCGTCACCCGGTCCAGGCACGGGTGGCCGGGCACTGGGCACTCCCGCGCCCGCGTCCCCGCGCACCCCGCGCGCTGGTCGCCCAAGAGGACATGCGGCCCGTGCGGCGCCCACCGGGCGGCGGGCACGACGGGCGAGAACAACGACACCACCGGCGTGCCGACGGCGACCGCGAGGTGCGCCGGGCCGGTGTTGCCCACCACCACCGCGTCCGCCGCCGCCAGCACCCCGGCCAGCTGCGCGAACGTCGTGCGCCCGCCCAGGTCCAGGCCCTGCGCGCCGGCGACGTGCGCGGTCAGTTCGGTCTCCGCGGGACCGCCGGTCACCACGACCCGGTGCCCGGCCTCGCACAACGCCTCGACCGCCGCCCGGCACCGGTCCGGCGACCAGGCCCGCGAGGGCACCGACGCGCCGGGGTGCACCACGACGTACGGCGGCGGGAACGGCGACTCCGGCGGCGGCAGCACCGCGAGCCGGCCGTCGTCGCCGGGCGGCAGCTCGAACCCGGCGGCCCGCGCCACGCCCAGCGCCCGGCTGGCCTCGGGGATGTCCGGGTCGTCGCGCAGCCGCACGTCCAGCAGCGACCCCGGGTAGTCCACCGACCGCGCCACGATCCTCGGCACCCCGGCCAGCCGCAGCAGCAACGCCAGCGGCAACGGGCTCTGGTGGAACGAGGTGAGGATCAGCGCCACGTCCGCGCGCACGCCTTTCAGAAGCGCCACAAGGCCTTCCACGTCCGGCGCGCGCACCTGCGGCGGCGGGGACGCGATCCACGGGCAGTCCCACTTCAAGATCCGCCGCACACCCGGCAGCAGCTCGGCCGCCTGCGCGCCCTTGTGCCCGCACAACAACACGACCTCGCTCGACGCCGCCGCCGCGCGGATCGCCGGACCCGCCAGCAGCACGTCGCCGTCGCTGTCCAACCGGGCCACGAGCGTCCTCTGTGGACTGCTCATCCGATCACCCCCAGCGCCGACACCAGGTCTTTCGCCGTGCGGGGAGCACGATCGACTTCCTCCCGCAACGTCTGTTCCGTCGGGACCAGCACCGACTGCGCGCCGGCGGCGTGCGCCGCGTCCACGTCCGCGCCGATGTCCCCGATGACCACAGTCCGTGACGGATCGACGCCCAAAGCGGCGCACGCGGCGATCACCAGGCCGGGTTTGGGTTTGCGGCACTCACACCCCTCGTCCGGGTGATGCGGGCAGATCTGCCACGTGCCGAACCGCCCCAGCAGTTCCTCGACACGAGCGTTGACGGCCGCGACCTGCTCCCGGGTGAGCAGGCCGCGGCCGATACCGGACTGATTGCTCACCACACCGGTCTTCACACCACGTGCGCGCAGGTCACGCACCGTTTCCACGGCTCCCGGCATGAGCGAAACGCGTGCCGGGTCACCGTTGTACGGCACATCTCGAACCAGCGTGCCGTCGCGGTCGAACAGCACGGCCTGGGGGTACGGGTCCACATCGGAGAGTTAGCCGGTTCTCCGGCGGACAAACACTTCTCGGCGAAGCGCTACTGACTGTCACCCATGTGTGGTGCGCGGCCCACCCGGGTAACCCCGGAGAGAACTCGACCAGAGGAGAGGTTGTTTCCTGTGACGACGATCGAGAAGTCCGTGGACGTCGAGGTCCCGGTGCAGACCGCGTACAACCAGTGGACGCAGTTCGAGTCGTTCCCTGAGTTCATGGAGGGTGTCGAGCGCATCGAGCAGGTGACCGCCACCCGCACGCACTGGGTGACCAAGATCGGTGGTGTGGAACGGGAGTTCGACGCCGAGATCACCGAGCAGCACCCGGACGAGCGGGTCGCGTGGCACACCGTCGACGGCCCCCCGCAGGGCGGCGTGGTGACCTTCCACCGGCTCGACGACCGGCACACCCGGGTCCACCTCCAGATGGAGTACGACCCGCAGACGCTGACCGAGAAGGCCGGCGCGGCGCTGGGCGTCGTGCAGACGCGCATCTCGGGTGACCTGAAGCGGTTCAAGGAGTTCATCGAGCAGCGCGGCACCGAGACCGGTGGCTGGCGCGGCGACGTGACCCGGCCGCCGCAGGCCGGCGAGACGCGCCACGACCTGCCCGACGGCGGTCGGCCCGGCGACCCGATCCGATGAGCACGCGGGCGGCACGGGGGCCGCGGAGACGGAGCTGGGCCCACCCGCCCATCCCGCGCCCCCGCCCGCCCGTCGACTTCCGCGCGTGACCGACCTCGGGGCTTGAAACCACAGGCCCCAGCGCCGAAAGAGGGGGCCTCCCGACCGGGAGGCCCCCTCTTCGCACGTCCTCAGCCGCGCTTGAGCCGCTCGAACACCTGGTTCACCGACTGCCACAGCGCCGACGCGGCGTCACCCAGCAGCGACGGACCGGTGCCGCGGGCCAGCTCGATGCCCGCGTCTTCCTCCTCCTTGGGGTGCACGTCCTGCGCCAGCAGCCGGCCCACCACCGCGAGCACCACGTCCGGGTGCCCCAGCGGCAGGGGCGCGGCGAAGGTCTGGACGGACTTCACCACCCCTTCGTGCTCGTTGGCCAGGTCCCCGACCCGAGCACCGGCCGCCGCGCCGGCCACCAGGTGCACGGGCACCTCCCGGTCGCGGAACTCGGCCAGCACGTCGTCCACCTCCCGCCACGGCTCGTCGGCCGCGGGCAGCCGGCACCACATCACCTGGAGGTGCTCGGTCAGCGGGCGCCACGTGGCGGGCAGGTCACCGTGCGACGCGGCGCCGGCGGGGTCGAGGACGACCACCGCGGGCGCGTCGACGGGACCCGCCCACACCACGGACGGTCCCTTGGTCCTGGTCTCACCCATGCGACACCTCCAGCACGGCCGGTTCCACGCAGTAGACGGTGAAGGCGGAGCGGATGATCGGCTGCGCCACGTTGCGCACCCGCACCCCGCCGGGGGTCATGCCGTGCTCCACGCCGAAGTGGGCGTGCCCGTGCACCGCGAGGTGGGTGCCGGTGCTGTCGATCGCCTCGCCCAGCAGGTAGGAGCCGAGGAACGGGTAGATCTCCGGCGGCTCGCCGCGCAGCGTGTCCGGCACCGGCGCGTAGTGCGTCAACGCCACCTTCACGTCGGTGTCCAGCTCGCGCAGCGCGTTCTCCAGGTTCCCGGCGATGTCGCAGGTGTGCTGGATGAACGCCTTCATCTCCCGCTCGCCGAACGCGCTGCCGCACTTCCCGGCGAAGCCGCCGCCGAAGCCCTTCACGCCGGCCACGCCGAGGGTGTGCCCGTCGACCGGGATGGTCACCGACTCGCCCTCCAGCACGGTCAGCCCGGCGTCCCGCAGCACCCGCGTGACCTCGTCGGGCTTGTCGTCGTGGTGGTCGTGGTTGCCCAGCACCGCCACCACGGGCACCGGCAGGTCGCCGAACTCGTCGGCCACGACCCGGGCCTCCGACACCGTCCCGTGCCGGGTCAGGTCGCCCGCGAGCAGCAGCACGTCGGCGTGCTCGCCGATCTTCTCCAACGCGGGCCGCAACCGCCCGCGCGCGTCCTCGCCGAGGTGCACGTCCCCGACCGCGGCGACGCGGATCATCGCAACTCCTCCCTGCCCTCCGGTTCACCGACCGGCGTGACCTTCACGTCGTCCAGCACGGTCAGCTCGGGCGCGACGTCGTGGATCACCGCTTCCAGCTCGGCACGCCGCTCCGGGGACGCCACGTCGCCGGACAGCAGCACGTGGTCACCCCGCACGGTCACCCGCACCCCGAGTTCGGTGGTGCGGGGGTCTTCGGCCAGCGCCCGGCGCAACCGGGCGGCGAGGTACTGCTCAGCGGTCATCAGGGGCTCCTGTGATCCCGAGGCGCTCGATCAGCACGAGGAACGCCTCCGCGTAAGGGGAATGGGCGGTCGCCTCGCGCACGCGCCGCCAGTCGATCTGCTCGCGCAACGCCCGCGCGAACGGCAGCAGCTCGCTGAAGTCGCAGCGGTGGCCGTCCAGCACGAGCAGCTTGCTGATCATCACCTCGGTCGCGGGCATCACCGGCAACGTCACCGACCCGACGGCCAACTCCTCGGCCCGCCCCAGCGTCTCGTCGGTCACCGGCCACTCGTTCGGGCGGAACAGCAGGTCCACCAGCGAGTCCCCGTCGTAGACCTTGAGCAGCCAGTCCTCGGGCGCGTCGGCCGCTCTCATGCCCGCGGCGACCAACGCGCTCACCGCCGGCTTGGCGTCCTCCTCGCGAACCAGGATGTCCACGTCGTGCTCGGTCGCCGGGCCACCCCGCGCGTACACGGCGCAACCGCCCGACAACGCGAACGGGATCTGCTGCTCACGCAACACCTTCGCCACCTTGGTCAAGGTGCGCAACAACTGGTCTTGAACGCCGCTCATGGTCCTGACTACCCCGAGCCACCACGCTTCACACGGGTCCACTCGGGTACCCGAAGCCCATGACCGCAACCCCTCCCGACCCAGACCCGGCCCGCACCCCCGGCCTGGAACCCGGCGGCGGCGTCGCGCCCGGCGACACCCCACCGGAGTCCGGCCAAACCTCGGGCTTGTCCCACCACGAACCGGAGCCATCGCGGGGACGCAACATCGCCGCCTTGGTGGCTGTGCTGGTCTTGACCGTGCTCGCCGTGGGCTTCGTGGTCGCCCAGGTGATGGGCTGGGCCAACCTCTTCTAGCGCTTGAGCGGCTTCTAAGGCTTGAGCGGCGGGCTTGCGTGGACACCTTCCTTGCGCCCCAGCCCGTCGAGCAGCTCGCTCAGGACTTCCCGCGCGTTGTGGCGGGGCGTCCACCCCAGCTCGTCGCGCGCCCTGGACGTGTCCAGCAGGGGCGCGGTCAGGGCCAGGTCAACCCAGCCGTGCGAGGTCGGCTGAAGCCGGGCCAGCCACGTCAACCGAGCCGCCGTGCGCAGCGCAACG
This sequence comes from Saccharothrix sp. CCNWYY140, assembly GCF_037401995.1. Classification (NCBI taxonomy): domain Bacteria; kingdom Bacillati; phylum Actinomycetota; class Actinomycetes; order Pseudonocardiales; family Pseudonocardiaceae; genus Saccharothrix; species Saccharothrix sp. CCNWYY140. The sequence goes on along the minus strand of NZ_JBBEGC010000002.1, from coordinate 1,711 downwards.
GCCGGAATGGCCACGTGCCGCGACCGCATGACCTCGGCCAGTACCTGCGGCGTGACCACCGGGTCGGAGGCCAGGTTCACCGCTCCCCCGAGCTTCTTCCGCAGGATGAGCAGCAACGCCTCCGCGACGTCGTCGCTGTGCACGAATTGCAGCACCATCGTCTTCGGCAACGGCAGGATCGGCACGTTCGTCCGGAAGAAGAGGTGCGGCACCAACGGCCCGAGGAAGTACCGCTTGACCTCCGCCGCCGCGTCGGGCTGGAGGATCAGGGCCGGGCGCACCCGCGTCACCGTCATGGTCGGGTGCTCACGCTCGATCCGGTCCAACTGGTGCTCCACAGCCGACTTGTGACGGCTGTAGTAGGACGACGACACCCCGTCCGTCGGCCAACTCTCGTCCTTGAGACTGCTCTTGGCAGCAGGCGAGTACGCCCCCACCGACGACATGTGCACCAGATGCGGCACACCCGCTCTCAATGCCGCCCGGAACACCCGATCACTACCGGCCACGTTGGTCCGGTACATCTCCGGCTCGTCGTGACTCGGCTGGATCAACCAGGCAAGGTGCACCACAGCGTCCGCCCCGCGCAGAACGTCGGACAACGGCTCCTCGGCCCCTGGTTTGGCCAGGTCGACCGGCGTCCAGGCGATGTCGTAGGGCGGCTCGGGCTCCGGTGGACGGCGAGAAACGCCGTGCACGGTGATGTCCGACTCTTCGGCAAGCCTGCGCAACAGGGCGGTGCCCACGTTGCCGGTGGCACCCGTGACGACGATCCTCATGCCGGACCGGTTACCCACACGGGGACCAGGCGCAACCACGGGGAGGCGGGTTCGTGTTCGCAGCGGCGGGGTGGGGACTGCTGGCCGGATCGGCGCTGCTGGTGGGTGCATTGCTCGGGTACCTGGTGCGGGTGCAGGCCGGGGTGATCGCCGCCGTGATGGGTTTCGGCAGCGGGGTGCTGATGTCGGCGGTGTCGTTCGACCTGATCGACGAGGCACACGAGCTCGGAGGGTTGGTGCCGACTGCGGGCGGCGCGGCGGCGGGCGCGGTCGTCTACACGGCGGCGAACATGTACTTGGCTGGGCGGGGCGCACGGCACCGGAAGCGGTCGGGTGGGTTGCAGCCCAGCGAGTCGGAGCAGGCTGGGTCGGGGACGGCTATTGCCGTGGGTGCGTTGTTGGATGGGATCCCCGAGTCGGTGGTCATCGGTGCGAGCTTGATCGGTGGGGGCGGGGTTAGTGCGGTGACGGTGGTGGCGGTGTTCATCAGCAATGTGCCGGAGGGGTTGTCCAGCGCGGCCGGGATGCGGCGGGCCGGGCGGAGCCGGGTTTACGTTTTCGGGTTGTGGACCGGGATTGCGCTGGTCAGCGGGTTGGCGGCGCTGGTGGGGAATGCGCTTCTGGCCGGCGCGGATCCGGTGTGGTTGGCGGGGATCACGGCATTCGCGGGTGGGGCGATTCTGGCGATGATCGCGGACACCATGATTCCGGAGGCTTTCGAGAATGCCCATTTGCTGGTAGGCATCGTCACGGTAGCCGGCTTCCTCACCGCCTTCACCCTCTCCCACACCTAACCGCAGCTCGGCTTTTCCGCGCGCAGCGCGTTCTTCGCGCGCGGAGCGCGCGGTAGGTGTCACCTACAAGTGGAGGGCCTCGGTTCCCCCACCGTATGGCCTGCCCGAAGGGCAACCACGCTTTGTCGGGGTTGTCCT